>OMJI01000273.1 GCA_900299315.1 Verrucomicrobiota bacterium
GTGAGTGTAGGCGGTGGGTTTGGTAAGTTCAAACGCGAATCGTGAGCACGGCGAGGACAGAACCCACCCCTCACCCCTCCGAGGAGGGGAACAAGCAATCTCCCCGCCCGTGGAGGGGTTGGGGGTGGGTGCTTTCGTTGGTGATGGCCGGCGTGCTCGCCTACTCCAACAGCCTGACCGGAGTCTTCGTCTTCGATGACTTGCTCGCGATCCGGGACAACGCAACCATCCGGGAATGGTCAACGGCCCTGTCGCCACCGCTCGACAATCCCGTGGCCGGTCGACCGCTGGTGAATCTGTCGCTGGCATTGAACTACGCGATCAGCGGATTGCAGCCGTGGAGTTATCACGTCTTCAATCTGGCCATCCATTTATCAGCCGGGCTGGTCTTGTTTGGCTTGGTGCGGCGAGTGCTCGGCACGTCCGTCGCGTCCTACCTCACGGCGCTGCTTTGGCTCGTCCATCCGTTGCAAACGGAGAGTGTGATGTACGTGACGCAGCGGACGGAACTGATGGCGGGGTTGTTCCTGATGCTGACGCTGTACTGCTTTGTGCGAAGCGTCGGCTCACCAGTGGTGCGGCGCTGGGAATTGGCGGCCGTGTCGGCGTGTGTGCTCGGTGTGGGGTGCAAAGAGGTCGTGGCAGTGGCGCCGGTACTGGTCTTGGTATACGACCGGCTGTTCATCGCGAGAAGCCACCGGGAGGCGTGGCGACAACGGCGCTGGATGTATCTCGGGATGATGGTCAGTTGGGTTTTGGTGGGTGTGTTTTTGCTGAGCGCACCGCGAGGCAGCGCGGTTGGCTTCGGGTTTGGCGAACTCACGCCGGTTGCCTATGCGCGGACACAACTGGGAGTGCTCGCGCATTACCTCCGGTTGAGTTTCTGGCCGCATCCGTTGGTGGCGGATTATCATGACTGGCCGGTGGCGAGCGGAATCCCTCCGGCGGGCTGGATTGTTCTGGCGTTGCTGGCGGTGACCGGCTGGGGTTTGTGGCAGGGCAAGCTGTGGAGCTTTCTCGGCGTCGTCTTCTTCCTTGTGCTCGCGCCGACATCGAGTTTCCTCCCGATCATTACTGAGGTCGCGGCGGAACGGCGCATGTACCTCCCGCTGGCGGCCGTCATTACCGCGGTGGTGTTGGCCACCCGACGCTGGCCCCGGTGGTGGATTGGACCGGTAGCTGTCGCGTGCATCGTCGGCACGTTTCAGCGCAACGAGGTTTACCAGAGCCCGCATGCGTTTTGGGAAGACGTCCTGGCCAAACGTCCGGGCAACGGTCGTGCGCACACCAATTACGCGAACCTTCTCATGGCCGAGGGCAAAACCGCTGAGGCACTGAAACATTACCGGGCGGCGGTACAAGTCTCGCCCGAGATACCGGAAATCCATAACAACCTCGCCTACGCCGCGTTCGTTTCGGGTGATACGGTCACGGCGGAGCGACATTTCCGGGAGGCGTTACGACTCGACCCGTCGTATGCCGTGGCGCACGTGAGCTACGCCCGGCTGCTGGCGCAAGCCGGTCGGCGCGACGAGGCGATTCAGCATCAAGCAGAAGCAGTCCGGCTGCGACCGGATGTGACGGACTGGGCGAAGACGTTGGCAGAGTATCAAGCGAGATGAGTCACGGGGCGGCGAGCCAGTGTTGCAGCGCCAGTGCTGATGACGGGTCATTGCGCAATGACTTCAAAGCGGGGTCGCGGCGGAGAAAGTCCCGGTATTGTGGCTGCGCCGTGAGCACTTCTTGCAACAGCTTGACCGCCTTCGCGAGATTGCCAAGTCCCGTTTCGGCGCACGCCAAGTTGTAGCGGGCGGCCCAGAGATTGGGATCGATGGTGACGGCGGCGAGAAGTTCGCGCCGCGCTTCGGCGTATCGACCGGCCTTGAGGTAAAGCAAACCGGTGGTCGAGCGGGCGAGAGCATTGTCCGGTATCTCTTGGGACGCGTACTCGGCGTGCGGCAAAGCTTCCGCCAGCCGGCGTTGATCCACGAGGGCGAGGGCGATGTGGAAATGGGGCAAACTCGCGGTGGGATAGTACTGCAACACGTGCCGCCACAGCGTCTCCTCGTCTCTCCAAACCGGTATGATTCGGCTGGTCTGTCGCGCGAGAATCGCCGCTATCACCAGCAAGCCGCTGGTCAGCACGACTCGAATCGCAAAGCGGCCACGCTCGAAAACCAGAGCGCCCCCGCAAGCGATCAAGCCGATGGGTGCCAAGACGGCCAAGTAGGCAAACCGGTCCGCAACTCCCTGGGCGCCGACCTGCACCAAGCCGGAGGTTGGCAGAAGAAGCAGAATGTAGATGGCCCAGCAGGCGAGCAGAAGGGGGAAGCGTTTGAGTGAGAGCAGTGCAACGAGTGTGACCAGTGCGAGAAATCCGAGTGGCAGCAAGAATTCCGGGTTCATCAGGCGCATGTCCATGCCTTCGGGGAAGAGCGGGTAATAGGCCGAGAACCACGTCGGCCAAACCAGTTTCCAGAAATAGAAGAAGAGTCCCCGGCAGGCCACCAAGACCCGGGCTGCGAGATTAAAGGAAGCGACATCCTTCACCGCACCCCAGTGCCACTGACCGATGATGGTGAGGATGCCGCAGGCGAGGCTCATGATGAAGAGCGGCAGCTTCTCCAGGATGAGCTGCCGGAGATTGTCGCGGCGGACTCGTTGCAGAGGTTGCCAATCGAGCAGGAGCAGGACGACCGGCAGCGGGACTGCCATGGGTTTGGAGAGCAACGCCAAGAGAAACAGAATCAGTACCGCCGCGTACCAGGCTCGGTTGCGAACGTAGTTCAAGTAGGCGATCACCGTTCCCAGCGCGAAGAATCCGCAGAGCAAATTTTTGCGTTCCGCGAGCCAGCAAACGGACTCCGCTTGCAGCGGGTGGATCCCAAATATCAACCCGGTCACCCCCGCCGCGATGAGCCGGTTGCGTTCCTGCCACGATGACAAGCCGGTGAGCAGCCAAATCAGCACGGTGGCCAAGCCGGCATTCAGGCTGTGGATCACGACGTTGACGATGTGCGGTCCCCGGAAATCGTCGCGCCAGAGTTGATAGTCGAGAAGATGGGAGAGCCAGGTCAGCGGGTGGTAGTAAAACGGCACCACGGTCGTAAACGCCCAAGTGACACTCGCGGCTGAGATGCGCTGCTGGAGGGTGGCGTGGCCAAAATAAACATCATCATCCCACTTCACCAACCCATTCTCCCGAGCCGGCCAGAAGACAGCGAACGTAATGGCCGCCGCCACGAGGCTGATGACCAACGCGCGGCGCATCACCAAAATTTCCAGTCGCCGGTGGCGAGGACGTAGGCGGCGAGGGCGGCGTTGCTGGTGGCGTGGGCGATGACGCAGGCGCGGATGCTCTTGGTCCGGTAGTAGAGGAAGTTGTAGAGCACGCCGCAGATGATGCCGGCCAGCCATTGGTCGTGTTCGGCGCCGAACATCAGGACGGTGAACACGAACGAGGACATTGTGAATGTGCCGACCGGGACGGTTTGGAAATCTTCCTTCACGAGCCACCGGATCAGGAAGGCGCGCCAGAAAAGTTCTTCCATGAACGCGACCACGACCGCCGCGCCGAAGATGCGGAAGGCGATGAAGGTGTAGCGGGCCGGCAGGGACGCGATGGTGGTGGGGTCGAACGGTGGTTTATCGGCTGTGGCCGGTGGTTCCGCGTAGCCAAAGAGGCGGCCGAGCCAGAGGCTGAAATCGGTCATGAGCTTACCGGTCTTGGGATAATACGGATCGACGGCGATCCAGATGACAATCGCGATGAGCCCGATGGCGATACCCCACGCCACGGCGCTGAGACCTTGACCGGGTGCGCGGAGTTCAGCGTAGTGTTTCCAGAAATAGATCAGCACGGCAGCGACGGCCACGGCCCGGACGGGGTACATGTAGAGGAGTGAGTCGGCCGGTAGGCGGGATTGGAGCAGCAGAAATCCCATGTAGAGGAAGAACGGCGCGCAGTAGGGGAGCCAGGGGCGATCTTTCACTTGGATTCCATTAACCGCTTCATCGCGGCTTCGTCTTTCAGGAACGCATACTTGTCGAGGGCTTGTTGCCGGTGGACTTTGGCGCGGGCGGAGTCGCCGCGTTTGGCGTAGACGCTGGCGAGTAGTTCGTGCGTCTGGGCGAGACCGCGGACGTCGTCGAGCGTGCGGAATTCCAACAGGGCCCGGGCGAGCTGCGCCTCAGCGAGTTCGAGTTGGCCGAAGGCGAAGTGGGCCCGGCCGAAGTTGAGGTCATTGACGGCGACGCCGGGGGCGTTGCGAAGTTGTTGGTTGGTGTTTAGCGCTGAGGCCAGTAAGGCCAGAACCCGGTCGCGGTCGGTGGCCCGGCCGCGTTCAAGGAGGTGAACCGCGAGGTCATTCTCAATGGTGGCGCGGATGGCGGGCGTCTTGCCAGCCAGTTTCAACGCTTGCTCGGAGGTTTCGATTGCAAGGTCGAGGCGTTGCTGGGCGGCAGCACATTGGGCAAGGCCGGTCAGGTTCTGGGCTTGCTCAACGTCCCGGTGGAGTCGCTCGTTGATGTCGGCGGCCTGTTCGTAGGCCTCGACGGCGGTCTCGATCAGATTGGCGCGCTGGAGACTTTGGCCTTGGTTGTGAAGTGCGTCGGCTTGCGCAGCGGCATCGTCCACAGCGGCGAACGATTCTGCGGCGCGTCCGAAGAGTTGGGCGGCCGAGGTCCAGTTCTCGCGGGCGTAAGCCTCCCGGGCGCTGGTCAGGGTGCGTTGAGCTTGCTCACGCAGCGGGCTGACGGCAGCCGGTGGCTTGGTGGAAGTGCAGCCGAGAAGCAGGAGGAGCGTTGCCGGGAGTAAGATGGAGGCCGGTAGTTTCATGGTGAGGTTCCGGTCGAGGGTTGGAGCAACAAGTTGGGTTGCGGCGGCGGTTCGGGGAACGCGCCCTTGAGCAGCCAGTGGCGCTTGAGGCCTTGCAGCATGTCGTCGGTCTCGCGGACGAGGTCGGAGATTTCGCTGAGGATTTGGTCGTTGGACTGGACTTGGACGTTGAGGTTGCTGGTGATGTTGGCGAGGTTGAGGAGCGTGGCGTTGAGGTTGCCGGCGAGGAGGGTGAGTTGGGAGTTGGCGTTGGTGATGGTGACGTTGACGTTGGCGAAGGTGCGGTCGAGTTGGCCGGTGAGGTTGGTGACGACGGGCCGGGCATCCGTGACGAGGACGTTGGCGTTGGAGGTGAGCGCACTGGCGTTGTCGAGGACGGTGTTGAGGCGGTTGGTGAGGGAAAGGATGTTGGGCAGGGCGGCTTCGACTTGGGTGAGGAGTTTCTCGGCGCGTTCGGTGAGCGCGGTGTCCTCATTGGCCTTGAGGTAGATGGCCTTGGCTTTGGCGGGGGAGATGTAATCGTTGTCGACCAGCAAGCCGGTGACTTGGTCGTGTTGCTCGCGCACAGTGGGCTTGCCGGCAAAGCCCTTCACGATTTCCAGCCGGCGCGCACCGAGGAAGCCCGCCGAGGCGATTTTTAGTTTCGAATCGGTCCAAATGTAGCCGTAGTAGGGCCGGCGAATCGCGAATTCGATGTAGACGCCGTAATAGGAATAGGGCGCCTCGGCTTCGATTCGGGTGACTTCGCCGACGCTGAATCCCATCATCACCACCGGGTCGCCGACCGCCAAGCCCTCGGCGGTCATGAGCATCGTGTAGTAGGTGACCTTCGGCGTGAACCAGCCTTTCCGCTCGGCGGTGTGGTAGAGGTAGTACGCAAAGCCGGCCACTAAGAGAATCGTCGCCACGACAACGAACAGCGTCACAAGGCGCTCGACGCGCTTGAGGCGCGTGCGAAGTTGCGGGGTGAGGTCTTGCAGGGCCATGTCAGTTCGCGCCGTCCATCAGGTTGAGCCGGCCGCCCTCGATGGTCGCGTGCCGGTCGGCCAAGCCGCGCCAGCCATCGGGTTCATTGCTGGTGGCAACAACGGTGACTGGGGTTTCTGCGCGCCAGGTTGCGAGGAAATCAATCCACCATTTCACGCCGCTTGTGGCGAGTCCGTTGAGCGGGTTGTCGAGGAACAAGACTTCGGTCGGGCAGGCGAGCGCGCGCAGGAGGCTAACGCGTTGCTGGAGCCGGGGGCTGAGCCGGCTGGGTAATTGGTGGGCGACCGCCGCAAGACCGGCCCGGTCGAGCAACGCTTCGGCTTTGGCGGTGGTCTTCTCGTCAAAATGGTATTGCAGGGGCAGGGCGATGTTTTCGAGCACGGTGAGGTGATGGAGCAACCGTCCATGGAGTTCAAACACAAACCCAATCTCGCGCCGCCACGCCATCTGTTCCGGCTCCGGTGCGTCGCTCCAGTCTCGACCCTTGATACGCACGGTGCCGGCGGCGGGGCGTTGCAGCCCGGCCATCGTCGCCAGCAACGCGGATTTGCCCGAGCCTTGGTCACCGGCCAGCACCCAGAACTCGCCGCGCATGAGTTGCCAGTTGACGTTGTCGAGCAGCGGCTCCGTGCCGGCCGCGTGGGTCACGCTGACGTTGTCCAATTCAATCAAGGGTGCGGCGTTCATGTGAACAGGTACCCCACCAAAAACAGCGCGTCGATCAACACACAGCCGATCACGCTTTCGACTACGGCTTGCGTCGTCACGCGCGAAACCTCCTCGATTTGCAGCGGGCGCGCGAGGCCGTGATAGCAATTCACCACGGCGATGACAATGCCGAACAGCCCGGTCTTCAGGGCGAGCAGGACGAAATCTTGCACGCGCAATGCGTCGCCAATCTGGCCGAAGTAGGCGCCCGGCGTCAGGGGGATGTCTTGCGCGAAAGCAAACGCCCAGCCGCTGACCATCGCCACCAAAATCATGTAGGTGGTGAGACAGAACACCGCGACCGCTAGCCCGATCACCCGCGGCATCACGAGATAGTGAACCGGATCGATACCCAGCGATTCGAGCGCTTCCACCTCCCCGAGTGCGCGGGACGTGCCGAGCTCGATGGCGTTGGAGGTGCCGGACCGGGCCAGTACGAGGATGGCAGTGAGCAACGGGCCGAGTTCGCGGAAGACCACGGTCACCATCACAGTCCCAATGTACGATTGGGCACCCACGCGCGTGAGCAGCCCGACCGTCTGCCCGATGATCAATAGGCCGAGCGCGAGGCCGATGAAGGCCACCATCGGCAGGAGTCGCGCCCCGGCATTCCAGATGTTTCGCACGATCAAGGGGCGGATCACGCGGCGTGAGTGGTTGAATTTGGTAAGCGTCACTCCCAGCGTGATGATCGCGAACGCGCCGAGTTCTTGGAGCGTGGCGAGCGATCGCAAGACGCGTCCGCTGGACACGTCCAAGTACGACCTCCACAACATCACCGGTTGCCGCGTAATGGTCGCCATCTGACGGCATTGTAGGCGTGCTTCCGCAAAGCGCGCAACTCAGAACCGCCCTCTACAAGAGCAACGCTCCATACCGAAGATTCCGCGTGCTGACGTTGATCTCATGCGCGCCGAGCGCTTCCAGGGCGAGGATGTACACCATCCCGCCGGCCACAATGATGTCCGCGCGATCCGGGGGAAGGTTGGGAACCTGCCGGCGTTCGGTGAGGGGGAGTGCGTTGAGTTTGAGGACCGCGGCGCGCAGATCGGCTTCCGGTAGCACGGCGTGGTCAGCCTTGCGCTGGATGACCCTCGCGAGCGTAACGATCGTCCCGCCGGTCCCGACGATCTTCTGGTGCGGCTGCCGGTAGGCGGACAAGACCGGTTGGAGGGCCTGCCGGATGTGTGCGCACAAAGCCGGGAATTCATCCCGAAACATCTCCGTCAACCGCACCGCGCCGAGTGGTAGGCTTACTCGCTTTCCGGCTTGGATGAATTCCGCGCTCCCGCCGCCAACATCCATCACGACGAGTTCCTGACCGGCGAACGCCGGGTCGCTCGTCACGCCCCGGTAAATGAGCTCCGCCTCGCGATCGCCGGTAATGACCTCCACCGGCAGCGGGCAGGCGTTGAGGAATTCGGTCCGGTTGTCTGCATCTCGAACCGCGCTTGTGGCGATGGCGTGGATCTGGGTGGCGCCGAGTTCCCGGGCTTCGGTGAGGTACCGGTTCACGGCATCAAGGGTGCGGTCGATGGCGGCAGGGGAGAGGTGCCGGGTGTGGTTGACGCCCTCGCCGAGGCGGGTGGTTTTGTCGCGATTGGCCAGCACGGTGACGGTACCGGCCTGGACTTCGGCCACGAGGAGTTTGACGGTATTGGTACCAATATCGATAATGGCGCGGCGCATGGGGGAAGGTTATAGCACGAAACTTTTTTGGAAAAAGAGCTTGCGCGGGCCGGGAGATTGTGATTTTTTTCACATTCGTTTTCGGGCCCTGTGTTGACGTGAGTGTGCCATGAAGAAGATCCCTGAACTTCGGGGTGTAGGTTCGTATATGGCGTTGGGGATTCAGATGGTCGTGGTGACGGTGGTCATCGCAGGAATTGGGTATTGGCTGGATATAAAAACGGGACGTGCGCCGCTGTTCTTGATGGTGTTTTTCCTGTTGGGGGCATTTGGCGGAATCGTTGTCGTATGGCGGGCCATGCAGCGCGACGGTAACAACTCGAAAGGTGGAAAATGAATCAGGCAGCACTGGCCGGGTTGTTGGTGGGAGCGGCAGTAGGAATTTTATATGCGTGGTGGCAGATCCGCACATTGACGCGGCAACGGGCGGCCGAAGCGCGGAATGAGCCGCCGCAGATGGCAGCGCAGTTCCGGCAGTCGACGCTGCGAGTGGTGATGCTGATGTTGATTTTGGTGTTGGTGCAGGTGGCTCCGCCGGAGAGGTTGAATCGGTGGTGGCTGGCGGGAAGTTTGATTGTGTGTTACAGCGTGCCGTTTTTTTACCGGCTGTGGCAGTTGTGGAAGCAACAGCGGTGAGGTTCAAGACAAGTTATGAAGATTGATTTCGCAATTTCACATGAAGTGATGTTGGTCTGGATTGCCGCGGCGATCACGATGGTGATCATGATCGCAGCGGCGCGCGTCATCTCCTCCAGCCTCGTGTCGACCGGCAAGTTCGGTAATCTCATGGAGTCGATGGTGGATTTCGTCCGGTCGAACATTGTGGACGAGTTTCTCGGGCATCACGGGAAAGCATGGTTCGGTTTCTTCGCGGCTCTGTTCTTCTTCCTGCTGTTTTCGAACCTGATGGGCAAGATACCGGGACCGGTTTATCACGGCGCGGAAGAGCCGCATTTCTGGCTCGAATCTCCCACCGGCAACATCAACGTCACAGCCGGTATGGCGATTTTCGTGTTCCTCGTCGCGCAAGCCGTGGGCGTCATCAAGCTCGGACCGCTCGGCTATTTCAAGAAGAAGTTCCTCCTACCGGGCGCGCCGTGGTGGGTGCAGTTCCTCGCGGTGTTGATCATGCCCATCGTGCTACTCGCCGAACCATTTTCCCTCGCCGTTCGTCTTTTCGCCAACATGACTGCCGGCCACAAAGTTCTTGTGACGTTTGCCGTTGCCGAGCTCGTCGGCGGCGTCTGGCTCTGGAATGCCGGCACTTGGCAGAAGGCGGTGGCCGCGTTGCCGTTTGCGCTTTCGGTTGTCTTGCTCGCGTTTGAACTTTTCGTCGCCTTCATCCAGGCGTTCATCTTCACTTTGTTGTCCGCACTGTATCTCAGCGAATCGCTGGAAGAACATCACTAGAAAGGAAACAGGAGAAACACACATGGAAGCAGCAGCTCAACTCATCAGCCCGGCCGCATTGGCTTGGCTTGGCGGCGGTCTGGCAATCGGCATCGGCGCGCTCGGTGGCGCGATTGGCATCGGTAACATCTTCGGCAAGGCCATCGAATCCGCGGCCCGTCAGCCCGAGGCATTGCCACTCGTGCAGCGCCTGATGTTCATCGGCTTCGCCTTGGTCGAAGCGCAGGTGCTCTACGCGTTGCTCATCACCTTCATTCTCATCGGCAAGAAGTAACATGAAGAAGCTCCTACTTACCGGCGCGTTGCTCGTGCCGGCGCTGGCGTTTGCCGCCGAAGAAGGCGGAGGCCCGCTCGAAATCAACGTCGGCCTCCAAGTCTGGGTCATCCTCACGTTCGTCGTGATGATGGGCCTGCTCGCGAAGCTCGCGTTCAAGCCCATCGGCGAAGCCCTCGAACGCCGCGGCTCGACCATCAAAGCCCAACTCGACGAAGCCGAAAAGTCCCGCGCCGAGTCGAAGAAAGCTCTGGAAGATTACCAGAAGCAACTCGCCGAAGCCCGCGCTGAAGCCGGCAAGATCATCGAAGAATCCCGGCAACTCGGCGAAAAAGTCCGCAAGGAAGTCGTCGACAAGGCCAACTCCGAAGCCTCCGCCATCGTGACCCGCGCGCAGGAAGAAATCTCCCGCCAGAAAGAAAAAGGCATCCAGGAGATGAAAGACACCATCGCCGCGCTCTCCGTCCAGATTGCCGGCAAGGTCATCGAGAAGGAAGTCAACGAAGCGACCCACAAGGCGCTCGTCGAAAGCCTCATCAAAGATTTGGCTAAAGTCCGCAAATGAGTGACCCGATCAATACCGGCTACGCGCGCGCCCTCCTCGAGATGGCGCAGGCCGAAGGCGTTACCGGCCGCGTTGAAGAAGAATTGTTCCGTCTCCGGGAACTCCTCAAGGCGAACCCGGAACTCCTGCAGTTCCTCAAAGACCCGAACGTCAAAGCCGAAGGCAAACGCAAGGCGCTCAGCGATCTGTTCCAAGGCCGCGTCCATCCGCTCGTGCTCTCGACGCTCATCACGCTCGGCGACCAAGATCGTGCCGGCCGCGTCCTGCACGTCATCGAAGAATTCAGCGCCGCCGCAGCCGCTGCGCGTCAGACCGTGACCGGCGAAATTACCACCGCCATCGCGCTCGACGACGCCACCGTTCAACGCGTCGCCGCCGAACTCACGAAGGTGACCGGCAAGAACGTCAAATTGCTCCAGCGCGTCGACCCGGCCATTCTCGGCGGCGCGATCATCACGGTGGGCGAACAAATCATCGACGGCAGCCTCCGCCGCAAGCTCGACCAAATCAAAGACAAGTTAGCGCAGTAAGAGGTCCACATGCCCGACACACTCACACTCGACCCGAAACAAATTTCCGACATTCTCCAGAAGAGCATCCGCGACTTCAAAGCCGAAGTCAGCGTCCAGGAAGTCGGCGAAGTCATTGCGTGCGGCGACGGTATCGCCCGCGTCAAAGGCCTGCCGAACTGTCTCTCCGAGGAAATGCTCGAATTCCCCGGCGGCAACTACGGCGTCGCGCTCAACCTCGAAAAAGACAACGTCGGCGTGATGATTCTCGGCGACTACACACAGGTTGAAGAAGGCGCGCTCGTCAAACGGACCGGCCGCGTCCTCAGCGTCCCGGTCGGCGATGCGTTGCTTGGTCGCGTCGTCAACGCGCTCGGCCAGCCGATCGACGGCAAAGGCCCGATCAACACGCAGACTTACCGGCCCATCGAATTTCGCGCGCCCAGCGTCATCGAGCGCGAGCCGGTCAAGCAACCCTTGGCTACCGGCCTCAAGTCCATCGACGCGATGATTCCGATTGGCCGCGGCCAACGCGAACTCATCATCGGCGACCGCCAGACCGGCAAGACCGCGATCTGCGTCGACACGATCATCAATCAAAAAGGCGGCGACGTCATTTGCATCTACGTCGCCATCGGCCAGAAGAAGTCCACGGTCGTTAGCGTCGTCGAGACGTTGGAGAAAGCCGGCGCGATGGATTACACCATCGTCGTCAGCGCCACCGCCAGCGATCCCGCGCCGATGCAGTTTGAAGCGCCGTATGCCGGTTGCGCGATGGGCGAACACTTCCGCGACAACGGCCGGCACGCGCTCATCATTTACGACGATCTTTCCAAGCACGCGATTGCGTACCGGCAAGTCTCGCTGCTGTTGCGCCGGCCGCCCGGCCGCGAAGCGTTCCCGGGTGACGTGTTCAACGTCCATAGCCGGTTGCTCGAACGCGCCGCGAAACTCAATACCGACGCGCCGAAGCTCAACCCGGTTTATCCGAAGGGCGGCGGCTCGCTCACCGCGTTGCCGATCATCGAAACGCAGGAAGGCGATTTCTCCGCGTACATCCCGACGAACGTCATTTCGATCACCGACGGCCAGATTTATCTCGAATCCGACTTGTTCTACGCTGGCATTCGTCCCGCCGTCTCAGTCGGTCTCTCGGTCAGCCGCGTCGGCGGTAGCGCGCAAACGAAAGCGATGAAGAAGATCGCCGGTACGTTGCGTCTGAGCCTCGCGCAATACCGGGAACTCGCCGCGTTCGCGCAATTGTCGAGCGACCTCGACAAGAACACGAAGGCGCAGCTCGACCGCGGTCAGCGCATGGTCGAATTGCTGAAGCAGCCGCAATATCAGCCGATGCCGAACGAAGACCAAGTCGCCGTCATTTGGGCCGCGACGAACGGTTACCTCGACAGCGTCGCCGTGCCGGCCATTCGCAAGTACGAGCAGGAATTCCTGCAGTATTTGAAGAGCAAGTACGCGTCGACGATGGACATCTTGCGCACGAAGAAGGAACTCACCGACGAAGCCGTGGCCGGTCTCAAGAAGGCCGCGGAAGAATTCAAGGGCATCTTCTCCGGCAAGTAAGACATGGCTTCACTTCGCGACATTCGCCGGCGCATCAAAGGCGTCAAAAACATCCGGCAAGTCACCAAGGCGATGAACATGATCGCCGCGGCCCGGTTGCGTCGCGCCCAGCAAAAGGCGGAGTCCGCCCGGCCCTACGCCGAACGGCTCGCCGAGATTTTGCAGGACGTGATGGCGTCGAGTGGCGGCGCGGCCCGGCATCCGTTGATGGCGAAACGCGATGTGAAGAAGATCGCGCTCGTCATCATCACCGCCGACCGTGGTCTGTGCGGCGCGTTCAATGCCGGTATCATCCGCGAGGCGCAGCGTTTCCTCCGGGAACAGAGCGTACCGGTGGAGTTGATCACCGTCGGCCGCAAGGGACGCGATCATTTCCAAAGGCTCGGCTGCACCATCGCGCAACATTTTGCCCAGCCGTCGCGCGAAGTCCGGTTGGAGGAAGTCGGCGGCGTCAGCAAACTGATCATCGGCGATTACGGCAACGCGAAGTACGACCAGGTGTTTTTGGCGTACGCAAAATTCGTCAGCGTGCTGAAATGCCAGCCGGTCGTCGTGCAGTTGCTGCCGTTCGAGAAGCCGGCCAGCGCGGAGAAAGTCGCGAAGGCAGCGTATGAATTTGAGCCGGGCGCGGAGCAATTGCTCGGCACGTTGTTGCCGCAGTACGTCGAGGTGTTGATTTACCGGTCCATCGTCGAATCGCTCGCGAGCGAACAAGCCGCGCGCATGATCGCGATGAAGGCCGCGACCGACAGTGCTGGCGATATGATCACCGGTCTGACGCGCGAATACAATAACGCCCGGCAGGCGAGCATCACGAATCAACTTTTGGAAGTCGTTTCCGGCGCCGACGCGCTGGCGAAGAAAAAGTAGGAGAACTTCATGAGCACTACCGCAGTCCGCAAAGGCAAGGTCGCGCAGGTCATCGGGCCTGTCGTCGACGTGGAATTCTTCACCGAGGAAATGCCGCCGATCAACACCGCCATCAAGATCGTCGACGCCGCCAAACACATCGACCTCACCGTCGAAGTGGCCGGTCACCTCGGCGACAACACCGTCCGCACCGTCGCGATGAGCGCGACGCAAGGTCTCGTGCGCGGCATGGAAGCCGTGGATACCGGCGCGCCTATCACAGTGCCGGTCGGCGCACCGTCGCTCGGACGCATTTTTGATTTGCTCGGCAATTCCATCGACGGCAAAGGTCCGGTCAACGCGAAGACCACGTTGCCCATCCATCGCCCCAGCCCGCCGTTCGAGGAACAAGTGCCGGCCACAAAGCAGTTTGAGACCGGCTTGAAGTCCATTGACTTGCTCGCGCCGTTCGCGAAAGGCGGCAAGATCGGTCTGTTCGGTGGCGCGGGCGTCGGCAAGACCGTGTTGATTCAGGAACTCATCCGCAACATCGCGAAGGAGCACTCCGGTTATTCTGCGTTCGGCGGCGTCGGCGAACGCACGCGCGAAGGTAACGATCTCTACCTCGAAATGAGCGAGTCCGGCGTCATCGCGAACACCGTGATGGTGTTTGGCCAGATGAACGAGCCGCCCGGCGCGCGTCTCCGCGTTGCGTTGAGCGCGCTCACGCAAGCCGAATACTTCCGCGATTTTGAGAACAAGGACGTGCTCTTGTTCATCGATAACATCTTTCGTTTCACCCAAGCCGGTAGCGAAGTGTCCGCGCTGCTCGGCCGCATGCCGAGCGCCGTCGGTTATCAACCGACGCTCAGCACCGAAATGGGCGACATGCAGGAACGCATCACGTCGACGAAGCGTGGTTCGATCACCTCGGTGCAAGCCGTGTACGTACCGGCCGACGACATCACCGACCCCGCGCCGGCGACGACGTTTACGCACTTGGACGGTTCGATCGTGTTGTCCCGTCAGATCGCGGAACTCGGTATCTACCCGGCTGTTGATCCGCTCGCTTCGACTTCCCGGATTCTCGATCCGCTCACCGTCGGCGAAGAACACTACAAAGTCGCCCGCGCCACACAGCAAGTCTTGCAGCGTTACAAGGATCTTCAAGACATCATCGCGATTCTCGGCATGGAAGAATTGAGCGAAGAAGACAAACTCACGGTCGCCCGCGCCCGGAAGATTCAACGTTTCCTGTCGCAACCGTTCTTCGTCGCCGAACAATTCACCGGTACGCCCGGCAAGTACGTCCGCACTGCCGACACCGTCCGTAGTTTCAAGGAAATCCTCGACGGTAAGTGCGACGATCTACCCGAGCAGGCGTTCTACATGGTCGGCGCAATCGACGAAGCTCGCGCCAAAGCGGAGAAGATGAAGGCCTAATGGCTACGTTCGCGTTTGAGATTTTGACGCTGCAGAAGTCGTTCCTCCGGGAAGATGTCAGCTTCGTCATCGCCCCCGGGCAGGAAGGTGTATTCGAAATACTCCCGAACCATGCGCCCTATGTCTTCGCACTCAAACCGGGAGAACTGCAAATGCGCATGCCGGATGGTAAGGACAAGCACGTCGCCGTGGGTGCCGGGTTCCTCTGTGTGCAGGCAGAGCGGACGACTGTGCTCACGCGGAGCGCCGAGTTACCGGCGGAGATCGACAAAGCCCGGGCCGAACGCGCCAAGGAGCGCGCGGAGCAGCGGTTGGCAAATCGCACGAACATTGATGTGATTCGCGCGCAGGCGGCGCTGCACCGGGCGCTTGCCCGGTTGAAGGTTGCGGACTATGCTAGCGCCGAGAAATGAGCCGACTCTCCCACGCGTGGGCCGAAGCGAATCTGCAGGCGCGGATCACGGCTCACGTTCATGCGTGGGATAAGGCCCGGCAGGCTGGTCAGCCGCTCGCCGCTGGAACTTTTCCCTTCGTCACTCTCTCCCGCGCGTTTGGTTGCGAAGCATTGCCATTGGCTTTGCGGCTCTCGGAGGTTTTGAACGAACGTTGCCGGCCGTTCTTCACTTGGGTCGCGTACGATCAGCAGTTGCTCGACAAGGTTGCCCGGGAAATGAATCTGCAGCGCGGTGTTGTGGAGGCCATCGACGGTCGGCGCCGCAGTGAGATGGCGGAGATTTTCGATGCGATCCTGTCGCGACCGGTAGATGACTCCTTGATGTTCCGCAAGCTGGCCGAGGTGATCCGGTCGCTGGCGATTCACGGGCATGCGATCTTAGTGGGGCGGGGGAGTCATCTGATTACGCAGGACTTGAAGACCGGCCTTCATGTCCGGCTGGACGCGCCGCGCGAATGGCGAATCCGTCACGTGGCCGGCAAGCGCGGCGTGTCTTACGGCGAAGCCGAGGTGCTGGTGCGCGAGGCGGATCGCGAGCGGGAGCAATTCCTGCGGACGTTCTTCGTCCACGATCCGGTACACCCGTTCCATCACGATCTGGTTATCGACAATTCGCGGTTCAATCTCGATCAGGTGGTGGAGATCATCTTCACCGCGCTGGGGGTGAGATTCGGCGAGACGCTGGTCGGCGCGTAGCTATTTGCGCCAGCAGGTTTCTGGGATGTCCGCTTGCCGGTTTACCCACCGGGCCATCGTGAACAAGGTGTCACCCAACCGGTTCAGATAGGGAATCACCCACTCGCCGACCGGTTCGGAATTGGCAAGGCGGACGCAGAAGCGTTCGGCGCGCCGGCAAATCGTTCGCGCCACGTGCAACTGGGCCGCGGCGGGATGACCACCGGGCAGGACGAATTCTTGGAGCGGGCCGAGTTGTTCGTTCCAGATGCCGACTTCCTTTTCCAACGCGGTGATGTGGCGCTCCTCGATACGCGGCATGCCGGGTTGCAGCTTGTCCGGTGGCGTGGCGAGCTCGGCGCCGAGGTTGAACAGGTCGTTTTGAATCTGGCGAAGTTTTTCCGTCAGCGTTGACTCGTTCCACAACGACCGGGCGACGCCGATAGCGGAGTTGAGTTCGTCCACCGTGCCGTAAGCCCAAACCCGGGCGGAGTCCTTGCTGACGCGGTCCCCGCCGACCAAGCCGGTGGTGCCGTCATCGCCGGTGCGGGTGATGATGTTGGTGAGGCGGGCCATCTCAGCACTTCTGGAACTGGGCCGGGATGAGGCACATGAACTTGAAAGTGCTGGAGCCGGTATTCTTGAACTGGTGTTTCTCGTCGGCGGGAATGAAGAGGACATCCCCGGGCTTGATGGCGACTTCGCGGCCGTCGCGCCACACCGTCCCGGCGCCCTCCATCACGTAGATTTCGTGTTCGTAGGGATGGTTGTGGAGGGGAGTGTTGCCGCCCGGGTTCACTTCGAAGAAGCGCATCGCGAAATTCGGCGCGCCGTCCTTGGCGGAGAGGGCCACCCGGTAGGCGCATCCGGCCGCGCCCGGCATGGTGACGTTTTCCAGCGGCACTTGTTCGACGGAAGTAATTTTCACGGCGGGAACTTATCGGATGCCCGGCAAAAAGCGACCGAAAATCACCGGCGAGCGGGGGAAACTAGCCGGTAGCGGTCGCGCCAAAGTAGCTGGCCCACGCTTGGTCCAGTACGTCTTTTGTGAGGCGAACGACTTCGCGGTTGTATTTGCAGACTTCGATGCAACGCTCGATCAAGTCGCGCGGCTCGCATGCTTTCGGCGTGCGACGTTCCTTGCCGTAACGCTGTTCGAGATAGGTGAGCAAGCCCGGTTCGGCCGCGAGGCCGCGGGTGCGGGCGTACCGGAGGAAGATCTCGGCGTAGGTGTCCGGTGCGGGCGGCATGATGTAGAGCCGGTAACCCATGCGGCGCAAGAACGCCTCGTCGGCGATGTCCTCGACGGTGAGGTTCGTGGAGAACACCACGATTTGCTCGAAGGGGACGCGGATCTTTTTCCCGGTGTTTAGTGTGAGATAGTCAAAGCGATGTTCGAGCGGGATGATCCAACGGTTCAGCAGTTCTGCCGGGGAGCAACGCTGCCGGCCAAGGTCGTCAATGAGCAGCACGCCGCCGTTAGCTTTCATCTGGAACGGGGCTTCGTAGAA
>OMJI01000274.1 GCA_900299315.1 Verrucomicrobiota bacterium
AGCAGGGAACGGGTGAGTGGTCGGGTGGCATCGACAGTCGGTCGCCCGGTCAACCATCCGAAGAAATGGGTTCTGTTGCTACCACAGCAACACTTCACCCGCCGTCCGGCCGGAGCCGCGCGGTCGGACCCAGAGGCGGATGCTCTTGCGCGAACCGAGTGCGGTGATGTTGATGGCTCCGCTCAGTTCGCTCTGCCCCCCACCGCACGCGCCGCGACGGTCTCGGTTGACGGGCCGGTCCGTGCCGCTTCCCGTCGCGCTGGCGAGGACGCCGATCCGCTCCGTCCAGCCGCACCGACCGCTTTTTCATCTCTGGGAACCGCACGAAGGCTGAAATTTGTCCGTAATTCCGTTTGTATAAAGAAGCGTGTGACGCTACGATCCGACAATGGTTGAAGACTATGAAAGCTCGTAATACCGGTGCAGCCTTGGCGTTTATCGAATCGCGTATGGCCACGGGCCACGTCGCATTCTCTCTGCCTGATCTGGCAAAAGAATCCGGGCTCTCGCCCATTGCGGCAAAATTCCAGTTGCTCAGGCTGCGTGAGAAGGTCATCAGGGTTTCACCACGACAACCGTTCTTTTTAATCGTCGCGCCGGAACACCGCAGCATGGGTGCGCCACCGGCAATCTGGTGGCTGGAAGATTATTTCACTTGGCTCGGTCGCCCGTACTATCTGGCGCTTCAGTCAGCGGCCAGTGCGTTTGGCTCCAATCCGCAAGCGTTGCAGGTCACGCAAGTGATGACCGACCAGCCAGGCCGGATCCTGAAAGTCGGCCGTGTCCAGGTTCGATTCTTCGTGAAGCGCAGGATTGTCCAAACGCCCACGCAACAACCCGCACAGGCAGTCGCACCGCTTCGGATGAGCACACCCGAGGCCACCGCATTCGACCTGATCCGCTACGCGACCAGTATCGGTGGAATCGAGCGCGCGGCGGAAACCATCGCCCCACTGCTACCGCGTTTACGTGCTCCTGAATTGAAACAGGTTCTGGAAACCGAAAACGAGATCGCGACTGCACAACGACTCGGGTTCGTTCTGGACGTGGCCGGCGCGAAACGGCTGGCGCAAGTCATCCACGATTGGCTGCCGGCGAAACTAACGCTGGTGCCTCTCTCGCCGTTGCAGGGCGACCGGAAAAACATCCCCATCGTGGAACGCTGGCAGGTTCTGAACAATTCCTCTGAACTGAAATCATGATCCCCATCACCCGTCAGGATATTCTGGCGTATCAGACAGTTGTGCCCTGGTCCGCTCAATATCAGATTGAGCAAGACCTGTTGCTCTGCCGGTCGATGACGGCGCTGTTCAACGACAAATTCCTGAGCGCCCATATCGCCATGCGCGGCGGTACGCTCTTGCACAAAGTTCATCTCGCGCCGCCATGCCGCTACAGCGAAGACATTGACTTGGTGGTGGTGGGACCGCGCCCGGAAGGACACATTCGCCGCGCGATTCGACGTGTTCTGGCCGACGTGTTGGGCGAACCGAAGGCTTCGGTATGGGACACGATCACCCTAGCGTTGCGCAATACCGTCAAACCATCCCGCGTGTTGCGGATGACGTACTCGCTGCCGTCGATCATGGAACCCGGTCGGATGCTGGACATTGTGGTCGAGGCGAATGTGACCGAGCGCACACCCCATCGGCCCGTCGTGCCGACCCCGTTTCTGTTCCCGTTCCGGGGTCAACCGGTCCAGACACAGATCAAGGGTTACGACATTCACGAACTGCTGGGAACCAAGATGCGCGCGATGTTCCAGCGCAAACGTGGGCGGGATTTGTTCGACCTGTATTGGGCGCTGACCAAATCCGCCACTCCCGTTGAACCGGCCGGCATCATCGAGTCGTTTCAACACTACATGAAACAGGAAGGCACGAAGGCACATCGCGCCGAGTTCATCGGAATCCTTGACGCTCATCTTAGCGACCGTGGATTCTGTTCCGATATGGAACCGTTGCTGCGCGCCGGCATCACCTACGACCCGCAAGCTGCCGGGGCCTACATCAAAGCCCATCTGCTGAGGTTGTTGCCCGAGTGATTTCGTAGATGACATCTTCGCAACATCTCTTTGAATCATGGATCGCATTTCACCAACAGATATGGAAGCGGTAGCGATGGCGTCTGGGCTGCTGTTAAGCATCGGCAAGGAACTGTGCAAAGGCTGCTTTAATTGAGTGGGGCAAGCGCAAAGAAGCTGCGTCAGACAGGGCCACTGCCGAACTTCTCCGGACAGCAGAGATTGCTAAAGGATTAGAAGGTCGGGTTGCTGATAGAATCACGGAGGCCATCAGAGACTTTACGTTCGTAGTCGCCGACAGACAGCTACTTCTCCGTTTGGAGCACGATCTCGTTCTGAAGGACGCAGTGGCCCAGCAAATCATCAGTTGCACATGTTCCGCCGACGTTGACATCACCTGACCGTGGCCGACGCTGCGGTAGTACATGTCCACGAAAGTCTCTAACAGGAACAGCCGCTCCGCGGTGAGCCGGTTCCAGAACCGGGTCATGTCGCGCATCGGTGCACCGGCCTCGACCGGCAACTAGATGGCGCCGTTCGGGTCGCTGTTGGTGGCGGTGGCCACGCCGCTGCGGGCGTGCACCTCGC
>OMJI01000275.1 GCA_900299315.1 Verrucomicrobiota bacterium
GCCTGCACCGCCCAAAACAGCCACGGCGCCAGCAATGCGCCGAGCACAACCACCACGGCGGTGTACACCAAGATGGCCTTGCCGGCTTTCACTCCGCGCGGGGACCGAAGTTGGTCGTCGGTGACGGCTTGGGTGCGGGCTCCGGTGCGGCCGGGGGTGGCGTCTTCTTCTCGGGCGCCGGTTTGTCCTTCGCCTTGGGAGACTCCGCTTCCTCGTCGCGACCTTCGATCACGGCGCCAAGGTTAAGCTCCTTGCCGGCCTTCATTTTGGCCGCGCGCGCCTTGGCTTCTGCCAACGCTTGCTGGTCGGTACGGATGACCACCGGGCGGATGAAGACGATCAACTCCGTGCGATTCTTGTCCGTGGACTTGGTCTTGAACAGCGTCCCGAGCAACGGGATGTCACCGAGGAACGGCACCTTGGTCTCGGCGATGGTCTTGTCTTCCTTGATCAAGCCGCCGAGCACGATCGTGCTGCCATCACGCACCGCCACGGATGATTTCGCCTCGCGCTTGGTGATGATCGGGATGTCGGTGCCGTTGACCTTCACGTTGCCGCCGACATCGTTGATTTTCTGTTCAATCTCCATCGTGACATAGCCGTCGGGGTTGATGCGGGGCGTGACCTTCAACTCGATGGCGATGTCCTTGAACTCGACATTCGACCGCACCGCAGTACTGGCCGAGGAGTTGATGTCGGAGACCGAAGAGGTAATGACCGGGCGCGATTCGCCGACGATGATATTGGCTTCCTGGTTGTGCTGGGTCTGGATGACCGGCCGCGAGAGCACCTTAAAGCGCGAACTGCCGGCCACGAGTTGCACTGCCGCGTCCAGTTTCAGGTTGTTGAACGTGGCGTAGTACGACAAGCCACCGGTCGCCGCGCCCAGCGCGATTGGCGCCGCGTTTGAGACGATTCCGCTGAACAACTCGCTGCCCAGGCTCTTCAAATCGGTCGGCCCCGGCGTACCGCCCGGCGTGCCGGTCGTGCCGGTCTGCGTGACTTTCCCTTCCGTGAACATCCGCTTCAACGCGCTGACACCGACATTGAGGTTGTTGCCGAGTTTGACCTCGGCGATGACGACTTCGATGACGACTTGCGCCACCGCCGTGTCGATGCTGGCGACCAGTTGTTCGAGTCGCTCCATGTCTGACTTCGTCGCCATCACGAGCAACGAGTTCGTCCGCGGATCCGGCAGGATGCGCACGCCCTCACCAAACTCAAAAAGTCCGGCCGCCTGCCCGCCACCACCCGACGACGCCACCGGTGATGGCACGCTTGGCGGAGGCGGTGTCCGCGAGCCGGTCGGCTGCGTCGTGCCGGACGTTCGCGTGCGCGAGGCCGGCGTGAACGACCCGCCGCTGATCAACGCCGACAACTGGCCGGACACATCCTCGGCACTGGCGTACTGGAGCGGAATGACCTTCGTGATGACATCCGGTTCCACCTTCGCATCCAGCTCGCTGATGAGCCGGTCGAAGAAATCGAAGTTGGATGGGCGGCTCAGGATGAAGATCTTGTTCGTCCGCTCGTCGGCGCTGAGAATGACTTTGCCTTCCACGACTGAGCCGGCTTCTCCGCCGGCGGAGCCACCGGTTTCCGGTGTCCGCCGGGTCAAGACGCGCGGTTGAGGTGGTTGATTCGGCTGAGGCGGGGTCGGCGTGCTGGCGGCCGCACCCATCTGCTGCGCTTCCTGGACGATTTGCTGCAACCGCGACGCCACATCGGCGGCCTTGGCGTACTTGATCGTGTAAACCTTCGTCTCCACGCGCAACGCGGACGGCTGGTCGATGTATTTGATGATCTCGAGCATCTGATTGATGTTCTGCGACGTATCCGTGATCAAGAGGCTGTTGGATTTCGGCAGCGGCAACAACTGACCGTAGGCATGGAGGTAGGGCTGGATGGCCTGCGCCGCCTCGGCAGCCTCGGCGAATTTCAAGGGGATGATCTGCGTGACGAGGCCATCCGCCGCCGGGAGTTTCGCGCCGGTACCCACGCCGACCGGCGGACCTTCCGACTTCGCGGTGGCGATCTGGACAACCTTCAGGAATTTCTCGCCCACCGGCAGGACAGCGATGCCGTTGATTGCCAACACCGTGTCGAGCGCCTGGATCGCTTCACCGATCGTCAACGCTGACGCGCTGTTGAACCAGACTTGGCCTTGGATGTTCGGGGCTTGGATAACCGACCGGCAGGTGAGTCGTCCGTAAAACTCCAAGACGGCGTTGACCGGTGATCCCTGGAAACTCATCGGCAAATCGAGCGCCTTGTCCAGCGGCTGGCCACAAGGGTTCGCGACCGGCGCAGGCGCGCGGACCGGTGCCGGCGGCGGCGCGGCAGGAGCCGGTGGCGTGGGAATCGCAATCGGCTTGGCCGGCTCGGCGGCCGGCGCGGGTGGCGTCTCGGGAACCGGTGGGGGCGTTTCCTCGGCAGGTGGCGTCACTCCGTCTTGGGCGCGCACCGCACTGATCCCCAGCAGTATCCCTGTCATCAACACGACGAATGCGTTCTTCATGAATTTCATTACTCTCCCCGGCGGAATGGAATGCGCCGTCGCGGCGGCACGTTGGCTGGCATCGGCCCACCCTGCGCGACGGGCTGGAGGATCGGGCCGGCAGGCGTTGTGGGCGAAATCCCCGCCGGCTGCGGCAACGCCGGCACACCGGCACTCTGATCCTTGAAAAATAGCTGCGTCGTCTCCACGCCGCGCTGCAAGACGAGCTTGGAACCGCGACCGGCCGCTTGGATTTCTTTCACCTTCACATCGCCCATGACGTCACCGACGCCCTTGAGATAGGCGCGTTCCTTGTCTTGGATAATCGCCAGGACGTTGGTGCTGGCCGGGTCCGGTACGACACCGACAAAGACATACGACTCCGCCCAACCCGGGGCCGGGGCGCTTGGCCCACCGGCGGCTGACGGGACGCCAAACGGCGCGCGGTCGACGATCACTTGATAGCGATCGAACCCCACCTGCTCCAGCGCGAACGCCGAACTCACGCTCGCCCACAGTAGTAGCAGCGCTCGTTTCACGACTTGGTCTTCTCCGACTTACCGGCCAGCGCGTGAATCACAAAGTCACAGCGCAGCACGCTCGAATTGTTCCCCTGCGTCACCACCTGCATCTGCTCCACGCTCACGAAACCCGACCCGGTGCGCAGCGCATACAAAAATTTCACGAGCGACTCCGTCGTCGCTTCCACGCGGCATTGCACGGGCAATTCCCGGTAGACTCCCCGGTCGGTCTTCGGCAATTCGCGGCGCTGGCTGATGACCACACCGGCCTGCGCGCCGACTTCCTCCACCTTCTTCAACACATCGGAAGTCTGCTCGAAGGATTCGATCTTGGCGCCGAGCTGGGCGCGGAGTTTGTCGTACTCGCCGCGCCACTCCGGCTCGGTCTTGATGGTTTGCCGGTAGCCATCCAGTTCCCGCTGCGCCACCGTCACGTCACCGCCGAGCCGTTTCCAGTTGCGGATCAAAGGGAGAAACACCGCCCAGCTTCCCACGACCAGCACAATCAGGATGGTGACGATCAACAGGGTTTGTTCGCGTTTACTCAGCGCCATGCCGCACCTCCTGGCTTGCCGGCGGCGCTTTTGAGACTAGCGGTCACCTCAAATCGCGTCAAGCCGCTGCCCGGGTCCGAGCGCACGCCGCCGCCGCCTGTCTTCACTTCGCCAAACAACCCGCTCCGCTGGAGCCGCTCGACGTAGCTGTACACGGATTGCGCCGTGTCCGCTTGCCCTTTCAACGTGACGGCATCATCGCGGCGGAAGTTGAACGCGCTCAGCTTCACGTTTTCCGGCAGAAGTGACGTCACCTCGCGCAACACTTCCAACGCCGAGTACTTGTCGTCCAACTGCGATTGCATCGCCAGCAACTCGCTGTGTAACTGCCGGGCGCCTTGATAAGCCGCGGTCAACTTCGTCTTCTCCGCCCGCAGATTGTTCAGGTGCGCCTTGCGAAAGCCGATCGCCACCAAGAAGCCGGTCAGTGCGAGCAGATACACGACCGCCGCCGCCACGCCAATCCGCACCCACGTCTGCCGGGTCCGGGCGCGACGCCGTTTCGTCCGCCATTCCTCCGGCAGCAAATTCAAGCCGGTCAGATCCGCGCACAAACTCGCCGCCAACGACGGCACGGCGCCGTTCGTCAACGTCTCGACCGCGCCACCCCACGCCTGCACCGCCTCACCGGACTCCGCGCCGACGACTGTGAGCTTGCCGAGTTCCAGCCCCGGCAACTGTACCTGCGCCGCGACGACGGTGCGTTGCAGTTCCCACGCGAAATCGGCTAGCTCGCCCTCCCGGAGAATCGTCCGCACCGCTACCGGCTGACTGCGGCTGAACAAGACGAGATCAACCCGGTGCCTCTGAATCTGAGCCAAGCCATTCAGCCGGTCGTCATTCGGCAGTGCGCCGCGTTGGAGCAGCGCGCGGAAAAGGGCGAGAACATCGACGGTCACGCGCTCCGGCGGAAGGCCGGCAGCTTCGAGCGGGGCGACCCGGTCATTGATGGCGCTCTTGCGTCCCAACGCGACAAGCACGCGCGTCTTGCCTTCGCTGGTTTCGAGGGGCGTGAAATCGTAGACGACTTCCTCGAGGGGCAAGGGCGTCATCTGGTCGAGCTGCAACTCCAGCATCTGGCGCAACTCACCGGGTTCCGCCGTGGGCAACTGGATCGTCTCGCAAAATACGTCCTCGCTCCCGACGGCGGTGGTGATCCGATTCGCTTTCGCATCCACCTGCGACGTCAACTCCACCGGGCTGGCCGCGACGGCTTCGCGTTCGATCTGGACTTGGCCTTCCCGGTCGCGGGCAACAGCGTATTCCAAACCGGTCGGCACGGCGGCGACGGCCAGCCAGCCCCGGGGGGCCCGGCTGAGTGGTTGGCCCCTGCTCATCCGCCGCGCACCTCGCGCCAAGTGACGGTCCGGATCTGTTTGTCGTCACCGCGCCGGACCACGGCGGTAATGGTGTGTTTGACACCGCCTACCTCGCCGGTGGCCCGGATGGTGAAATATGTCGATTGTACCGTCAGCATGTCCGCCAATTGCGTCCGCACTTCATCGCTGATGTTGCCGACGAGCGCGTAAAATTCTTCCAACGACTTGTACGGCTGATCATCTTCCGTCCCCAGTTCGCCGTCACTGCCGAGGCGATGGTTCACTACCGCTTCCGTCTGCACGTCGTCCAACCCCAGCGCGGCCTGCAGCACGATGGCTGGCGCGGTGTTGACGTTGATCTTGCCGCTCGACGTCGCGGTGACGAGCTCGATCAACCCCGGTGCCGCCTGCTCCTCCTCGGTGGCCGGCTGCCCGTACACCAATTCCGGCGTCACCCCGCGCACCAACAGCAACTCCTCCACCCTGTCAATCAGCGCATTCTTCGCCCGATAGGGTGGCGACAACGATTCATAGTAATCAGATTCCGCGCCGTTTAACAGATGCAAATCATCGGCATCAATCCAGTCCGCCACCGAGTCCGCAATTACATCCGCATCGGCGGGATCAACCCCCAGTTTGTCCAGCAGCCGGTGCCACTGCTGCGAGGTGATCTTGTTGACCGGCATTTTCGATTCCTCGTCGGTGACTTTCACGTTCAAGATTCCATCGCCGAGCGGGTGGTTGACGTAGAGCGTCTCGTTGGTCGCCCAGGCCTGGTTCGGCGAATCGAAGGAACCGTCTTTCGGCGAAGTCAGGTCGCGGATCAACATCATCTTCGCCACCTCGACGCCCGACCGGGCAATCATCTCGGCCTTCAATTGCTTGCGGTTGAACGATTCCAACTGCGTCTCGACGTGCATCGTGAACGCGAACCCGCTGATCAACAGCGACAGGACCAGCACGACCCACATCACGATGACCATCGCCACGCCGCGCCGGTAGTTATTCACCGATGGACTCCTCCCCGGCGGGCACGGCGCTACCGGACTCTGACAAGTTGATCTCGCGCTGGGTGACGGTGTTGGTGGTGTTCTGGCGATTGATCGCCTCCCCCATCGATTCCAACGCCAACTCCGCCCCGGCCAACTCGACCGCCCGCGTCACCACCAACGGCGGCATGTCCCGGTCATTCCCCCGGAACGCCACCGTGAACATCATGGCCGACGGGATCAACTGGCCTTCCTCCCAGCGATCCTGCCATGTGCTGTCCCGGGGATTGCGGTACTGCACGCCGAAACCGATCACATCCGCCGACAACACGTGCCATTGCACCTCCTGCTCCTTCTCGGGATCCGCCAGTGCCGGGGTATTCGCCAAACCGAGGTAGACGACGCCGTGCTGGTCGCGCCGGAGCGAAATCGTCACCCGCCGCAGCCCGGCCGAGAGTTGTTCGGACGGCGGCAGCAACGTCGTGGACCCGGTGACAAAACTCACCGTGCTGCCCAACCCGGGAGTCTGCACGCCGCTGACTTGATAGATCTCCGGTGAGCTCGTGAAGAACAACGCCGATTGCGCGAGGTCTTGCAACGTCTCCATCACGATCCGCTCTCGCTGGAAACCCTCCATCACCGTCGTCCCGCGCTTCCAAGCCGTCAGCGATGTGCTCCAAGTCGTGTAAACCGCCGCCACAACCAGCCCCAAAATCGTCACCGCCAGCATCACTTCGAGGAGCGTGAATCCCCTCCCTCCTGCTCCTACTCGTGCTCGTGCTCCTGCTCCTGCTCGTGCTCGGTCGTTCGAGCAGGAGCAGGAGCACGAGCAAGAGAGGAAGGAAATGATCGAGGGCGTTCTCATCGCTGTTTGGCGGGCAAATACCGGTACTCCACGATGTCATCCGTCTTGGTCTGGCCGCGTTCGTACCACGCGACGGCGATGGTCTGCTTCCACAAACCTTCCTCGTCCGTCGCCTCGAACCGCCGCGCCCACGAATAGCCGGGCACGTCCTCGAATGTCCCCTCCTGGTCCAACGTGTCCTGCGCGCGCTCGACGCGAAATTCGTAGCTCTTGTTCGCCAAGAGCCGCTGTGCGGTCGCGTAATTCTGTACCGACTGCGCCGCCGCCACGCACCGGCTGAGACCCTCGATCACCCCGAACAACGCCAGCGATAGCAACGCCACCGCGAGGATGACCTCCATGAGCATGAAGCCCGCGCTTCCTCGTCCTCGTGCTCCTGCTCCTGCTCCTACTCTTGCTCGAAAAACCGAGTACGAGCACGAGTAGGAGCAGGAGGGAAAGTTCGCTTTCATCATTTCACCGCGTAAGGTGTGGCTCGGGCGGTCACGGGGTCCACCCAGATGGCCGTGCCGGCTTTCTTGTCCTGCCCGCGCAACACGACGGTGAACCCGTCGCAGGTACCGTTCGGGTAAAACCGCGCCGAAACCTCCCCGGCATCGGCGACGCGGTCTTCGCCGACCTGCACCGTCGCGATGCGGATATTGAGCGGCAACACGAACGACTCGACGAGGCTGTTCTCGGTCAGGTTGCTGTCCGAGCCGGTGGCCTGCGAGATCCAGTAGCTTTGCCGGTCGAGATCGAACTGCATCTTTGCCGGCCGTTGCCGGGTGGCCGCTTGCAGCCGGGCCAGTTGTGTGGCGGTGACGAATTCCCGGGCCGCGCTGCTCAATTTGGATTCCCGGTAGTACTGGAGGAAGTACGGCACCGCGACCGCCATCATCGTCGCCATGATGAAGATGACGATGGTGAGTTCGACGAGCGTGAAACCGCGACTACTTCCAGTTCGTGACATCGTCCTCGGTGCCTTCGACGCCATCCGGGCCAAACGAGTAGAGGTCGAACCCGTTGGTGCGTTTTTCGCCCGGGTACTTGTAGACGTAGGGTTTGCCCCACGGATCTTCGCGCAGCGGCGAATTCAGGTAGCCTTTCCACTTCAACGGCTCGGGCGGCGTCGTCGGCTTGGTCTCGAGCGCCTTCAACCCCTGCTCGGTCGTCGGGTAGAACCCGTTGTCGAGCTCGTACAAGTCCAACGCCTGGCTGTAAGCCCGGATATCGGCTTGGGCGGCCGTGATGCGCGCCTCTTCCTGCCGGCCGCCGAGTTTGACGACGACCACGGTCATCAAGATGCCGATGATGACCACGACGAGCATGATTTCGATCAGCGTGAAGCCTGACTGCGATTTGTGTTTCATAATTCTATTTTCCTATTCCGGACGTGATGTCGAACACCGCAAGCAGCACGCTCAACACGATCGCGCCCACCACGAGCGCCATGCCGATGATGATTGCCGGCTCGAGCGCCGTCGTGAACACTTTGAGCCGGTAGCCCAACTCGCGTTCATAGGTGTCCGCGATGTTCTTCAGAGCCGGCACGACTTCGCCGCTCTGCTCGCCCACCGCCAGCATATCGATCAACAGCGGCGGGAAAATTTTCCCCTTCGCCAGCGGCGTGGAGATGCTCGTGCCGTCGGTCACGCGCGTCCGGGCTTCTTTGATTTCGTCCGCAATGACCTGGTTCGTCATCGTGTCCTCCACGATCTGCAGCGCTGTCAACACCGGCACGCCGTTCTCCATCAACGTCGCCAGCGTCCGCGCGAACTGGGCAAACGCGCCGATCGTGATCACCTGCCCCACCAACGGCAACCGGAGTTTCCAGCCATCAATCTTCAACCGGCCCGGTGCCGTCCGCATCTGGCGCCGGTACCAGAACACCGCCCCGGCAATCAACACCAGCGGCACCCACCAGAACGTCAGCGCCAGGTCGCTCAACGCAATCAACACACGCGTCGGCAGCGGCATCGTCCGGTGCATCTCTTTGAACATCTGCGCGAACTTCGGCACCATCACCGTCATGAAAAAGATGATCGTCCCCAGCCCGACCAGCGACACGATCAACGGGTAAATCAACGCCGTGACAACTTTCTCGCGGACCTCACCGGCCTGCTCGTAATGTTTCGTCAGCCGCTCCAACACGCCGTCCAGCGCGCCGCTAGCTTCACCGGCTTTGACCAAGTTGACGTAGAGCTTGCTGAAAATCCGGGGATGTTTCGCCAGCGCGTCCGACAAACTCGCGCCCTGCACGATCTCGTCGCGCACCTCTTCGAGCACAACCCGGACGACCGGCTTCGTCGTGCGTTTGGCGAGCGTGCTGAGCGCCTGGTTCAACTGCATGCCCGACCGGAGCAGACTGCACAACTGCTGCGAGAACGTCAGCACATCGCGCTGCGACATTCGTTTGCGCAGCTCGAGTTGGACCGACCGGCTTTTCGGCTGTTCCGCCGCGGCGATTTCCTGTGCGTCGACAGCCAGCGGGAAATATCCCATCCGCCCGAGCTGCGCCAGCGCCGTCCGCCGGTCGCCGGCGACGAGCGACCCTGTGACCGGCTCACCGGCCTTGGTCTTGGCTTTGTAGAGGAACGTCGGCATACCAAATCAAGTCCGGCAGAGAAGCCGTTTACGTTCCCACCAACGCCTCGTCCTCTTGCGTCACGCGTGCGACTTCCTCAACCGTGGTGACGCCGGCTTTCACTTTTGCCCAGCCATCGTCGCGCAACGTCCGCATCCCGCGGGCGCAGGCGGCTTGTTTGATGGTGGTGGATGGCGCGCGTTCGATGACGAGCGGCCGGAGGGCTTCGCTCATGACTAAAATCTCATAGATACCGGTCCGACCGCGGAACCCGGTGAACCGGCATTCCTCACATCCGCGACCCCGGTAGAACTTGGTGTTCGCAATCTCACCGGCGGGAAAACCGACTTCGCGCAACAGCTCGGCGTCGGGCCGGTACTCTTCCCGGCAGGCGTGGCAGATTGTGCGCACGAGCCGTTGCGCGATGAGCGCCTCGACGGAGGAACTGACGAGGAACGGTTCGATGCCCATGTCGATCAAGCGCGTGATCGCACCGGCCGAGTCGTTGGTGTGGAGCGTGGAAAAGACCAAGTGACCGGTCAGCGCCGCGCGAATGGCGATCTCGGCGGTTTCGAGGTCGCGGATTTCGCCGACCATGATGACGTCCGGGTCTTGCCGGAGAATGTGCCGCAGCCCACCGGCAAACGTCAGCCCGATGTCCGGCTTCACCTGCATCTGGTTCACGCCGGGAAGCTCGTACTCGATCGGGTCCTCGATGGTGATGATGCGCTGGTCGATGGAATTGATGGTGGAAAGGAATGCGTAGAGCGAGGTGGATTTACCCGAGCCGGTGGGCCCCGTCACGAGGATGATTCCGTGCGGCAGTTCGACGAGCTTGCGCACCACCTTGTCGTCCGCCGCGCTCAACCCGAGCCGGTCGAGACCGAGGAAGATGCTGCTGCGCGTGAGCAACCGGAGGCTGACGCTCTCGCCGTAGGCGGTGGGGATTGTCGAGACGCGCACGTCGATTTCCGCGCCGCCGCTGCGGACGTTGATGCGGCCGTCCTGCGGCAACCGGCGCTCGGCGATGTCCATATTGGCCATGACCTTGATGCGCGAGATGATGGCGGCTTGAAATTGCTTGAGCTGCGAAGGCACCGGGGTCTGGTGCAACACGCCGTCCACACGATACCGAATGCGGAGATCATTCTCCATCGGCTCCATGTGAATGTCCGTCGCGCGCTCCTTGTACGCCTCGGCGATGATCTGGTTCACGAACTTGACGACGCTGGCTTCCTGGTTGCCGCTTTCGAGGTCTTCCTTGGTGACCTGCTCGCCGACCATGTCGAGGTCGAGCACATTCTTCTGCATCAACTCATCGAGCGTCTCGGCGCCGACGCCGTAATACTTCTTCAACGCCTTCGCGATGTCCGCCTCCGTGCTCAACGCGAGCTGCACGCGCGCTTTCGTGACCAGCCGGACGGCCTCGACCATCGCGAGGTTAAACGGGTCGCTCGTCGCCACCAGCAACGTCCCATTCTCCGCACGCATGGGGAGGATGTTGTGCTGGAAAACGACCTTGGTCGGCACCTTCGCCCGGGCCGCGCCTTCGATTTCATTGTCCGGCAGCCGCGTGAACGGCAGTTGTAGCGCACGCGCCAACTCGGTCAGAAGTTTCTCCTCGGTGACCTCCCCGGCTTTGACGATCGACCGGGTGAAAGAATCCCCGGCGGCGCGGGGTTTGTGGAGCAATTCCGCGATTTGATTCTCGCTAAACAGACCCGTCGCCGCCAGCAATTGGCGCAAGTCCCGCGGCATGGTTTCGACAGACATCAGTGCCACAGTAATTGCCTCCCGGCCTGCTTGTCAACCGCGCGCACGGCAACATCTTCCGCTTGCACGCCGTCGAAAGGGGCGTAGGTTCTCGGCAGGGGGAAGCGCAGGCGTTTGGAGGTCGTCTCGGGGTCTGAAGCTCACCCTGTAGAAACCACGAAAGGAGTTATGCAATGAAGCCAAGGGCTATCATCTGGCTCGCGGTTATTCTGACCGCAACCATGTTCGGCTTTGCCAGCAAAACTGCGGGCGTCGCGGTCAACGATGTCTACGCCGTCACGCTCTCCATGCAGGTCAACTATCAGGACGACCTTAACGGCATCCCGGTCATTGGCCGTGTGCAGGTCATCAACAAGCATTTGATCAACCTCGCGCTCGGTCACCCGCCGACAAATGCCGTCCCGAGAAATCAGGTGCTCGCTGTCACTTACGAATGCGGCTCGCAGAATCCCCGACTGGTGGTGTTCGACAAGAGCA
>OMJI01000276.1 GCA_900299315.1 Verrucomicrobiota bacterium
GGTAGATTGCTGAACCAGCGCACTTACTTCGTCTCCTTGACCGGTGGCTCATAGATGACCGCCACCTGCAACAACTTCGCACTCATGCCCAATCGCGCCTGTCGCGTCGCCGCGCGATTGATCTCGAACCGAACCCGGCCGCCATCATCCGTGAACAACCGGATCATCCCGCCGTGCGCGGTGAAATCGTCGTTCTCGCCCACCGTCAACACCGGCTCACCGCGGACCGCTTCCAGCGCCGCCGAGAGCTCAGCCGGACTGCAGTGCACGACGTAGAGGACGTGACACGACTTGATCGACCGGGCGGTGTGAAAGTACAGGACATCGAACCGCCGCTCCTCGAATGTCCGCATCGCGAGAGTCTTGGCGAGCGCCGCGCCGAAGGGATTTTCGCCGACCACACCGACCGCCCAAGCCTCACCGCGTTTCGGCACTGCGGTATCCGGCCAAGTCGTCAGCTTGCAGAAGTTATAGAGGAACCCGGCGATGATTTCATACCGGGCCGCATCCGGCAGGGCATGGTCGATGCCCTTTACCGGCGCCGCCGCCACCAAGATCGCCCCCACCACGATCAAGGCACGCTTGCTCAGATGCGTTACCACACGTTCCGTTTTCTACCGCCGCCAACCCAGCGGCTTCCCTCTCCGGTAGCATGGCTGCGCCATCCGCCGCAAGCGGCTTCCTTACCGGCGCAACTGCACCAAGAACGTCACCGTCACCGCCGTGATCAACGCCAGCATCAACAACAGCCAGCGCATCGTCGCCAGCCGGTGCCGCATGGCTTCCCGGCTGATGTCCGGCGTTGCCCGCTGACCGGGCAGACCTCCATCCAGTTCCCCATTCATTTGCTCGGCCCCCTCCGTGTCTTGTTCATTGATCGTTTTCATTTGGTTGCCGCCCACACGATCAGCCCCACAGCCATCGTGAGCCAAATGATCAGGGCGACGAACGGCACTTGCGTCCGTGCCGCTCGTCGCCAGTCACGTCGTTCGGGTTCCCCCTCGCTCATCCTAGCCTCACCACACTCAAAGAAAGTCGGGGACGACCGGTGTTTGACGGGTTGAAGTCCGTAAAGATCCGGTTCGTGAGGGCGAACGGATTGCGGTAGGAACGGACTTGGCCGGCCATCCCCAGATTGAAATGTATGTCCTGCCGCATGGTGAAAGAATGGCAGAACGCCCCCGGCCTGTCTGTCAGGTGCCACCCTGATTTTGCTGTCAGGTTTTTCCCTGACAGACCTCGGGTCAAGGTAATATCTTTCCCGCAAAACCCTCCCGGCTTGAGCGAACACGAGAGAGAGCGCTATAAGCAATGCATGGAGACTAAAATAATGAAATCCGTCCTGACTTGCGCCTTCATCACTTGTTCGCTGTCACTTCTCCTAGCTTGCTCAACGCAGCGATCCGAACGTGGAAAAGCCGACCCGAACCTCCTCGCACCAGATCTGATCATTTCCAAAGTCATTGGCCCGGCAAGCGGAACCGGCACCGTCAATCAATCCATTTCGGTTACTGACACAAACAAGAACATTGGCAATCTTCTGGCCGGCACAAGTCGCACCGGCATCTACATCTGCTCCGACACAAACAATGTCTACGGCGGAGTCTTGCTTGCGGCCCACGATGTCGGATCCATTGCCGCCGGTGCATCACGGGGAACGACCATCACCGCCTCCGTGCCTGCCAACTCCCCCACTGGCGACGTGTTTCTCAGCGTAGTAGCAGACGACTCACATGTCCTGACTCGACCGCGACTCTTGGTGGCGGAATCGAACGAGAACAACAACACCAACTCCATCCCCATCCACATCAACCCGTGAGACTAATCCCATCGCTTGTGATCCTTTGCGGTGCTGTCACCGCTGCCGCTCAAATCGTCACCGACGGCACGATGGGTTCTGCCGGCGCCCTGACCGGGCCGAACTTCGCCATACCGGACTCGCTGGGGCAGACGCGGGGCAACAATCTCTTTCACAGCTTCAGCCAGTTCAATCTCGCGAGCGGCGAGTCGGCCACCTTCTCTGGTCCGGCCAACATCCAGAACGTTCTCGCCCGCGTCACCGGTGGTCACGCCTCAACCATCGACGGCGCCCTGAACTGCGACATTGCCGGGGCGAATTTCTTTTTCATCAATCCGTTCGGCGTCCTCTTCGGCCCGAACGCGCAGGTCAACGTCAGCGGTGCATTCGCCGTCACCACCGCCGACTATGTGAAGCTCGCCGACGGTGGTCGCTTCGACGCGCGCCACCCAGCCAACGACATCCTCACCACCGCGCCGGTCAGCGCCTTTGGGTTCCTCGGCCCCAGCCCCGGAAGCATCGAGATCACAACTCCATATTTGCCGTTGACCTCCGGAACTGCCCTTTCAATCGTGGGCGGAAATGTCATCGCGAAGAACGGGGCGTACATTCCATCACCGAGTTCACGGCTAGCCATTATCGCTACCGCCTCCGCCGGCGAAGTGGCATTCGATCCCGTCCACCCGCCCGACGAAATCAACCTAAGCCACTTTTTGAAACTCGGCGCAATTCGATTGCTGCAAGGAGCTGCGTTCGACACCTCCGGTGATCCCAGTGGCTTGATCACGTTAGACGCCGCCGACGTCGTGTTGCGGGACTTGGCGGCCCTCATTGCCTTCAACAACGGCGACGCGAATGGCAAAGGTATGGTTATTCGCGCCCGCACCGAAATCCTGATTTCTGCGGGTCAGCTCCTCGCATCGCTGCTAGGTAACGGCGACGGCGGCTCCATTTCGCTTACCGCACCCACCATCTTGCTCCTCGATCGCTCCACGCTTGCCACGGAATCGTACGCCGCTGGCCACGCCGGCAACATCACTCTTACTGCCGACCGCCTCGAGATACGCGAAGCAGCCGAGGTCACCGCCTCCACCGATTCTTCCGGGGATGGAGGCGACATTTTCCTCAATGCGAAGCTCGCCCTCCTCGATTTTTCAACCATCCGCAGCATCAGCCTGGCTGAATCCCAGGGGCGCGCCGGCGACATCTACGTGGACGCCAAGAATTTTCAAGTGACCGAGTCCGTGGTTTCCACCCGTGCTTCCGGGACTGCTGACGGTGGTAACATCTTCGTCACGGCCAACAATGTTCTCATCAACCGCCCACGCCGTGAACGGGTAGCCAGCGGGCTTTTCGCGAGCTGCACCGGCGGCGGTGCCGGTGGCAACATCACAATCAACGCCGGCAATTCAGTGCGGCTGGATGACGGTCAGATTGAAGCGAATGCCGTCGGCAACGGCGGGAATGTCCACATCACCGCGCCATCATTGGTGTATCTCAAGGACAGTAAAATCTCCGCCAGCTCCGACTCCGGCAACGGTGGCAACGTTCTCATCGACCCCATCTTCGTTGTCCTCCAGAACAGCCAGGTCCTCGCCAACGCGCTGGCCGGCAACGGCGGCAACATCACCATTCTCTCCGACTACTTCCTCAGCCAAGCCGGTACTGTCGACGCCTCCGCCGGCCCGGCCGGCATCCCCGGCAGCGTCACTATCAGTTCCCCGCGCCTCGACCTGACCGAGACCGTTCCCACGTTGCTGGCCGAACTCCTCGATGCCGAGGCGCAACTCCAACCCGGCTGCGCCGTCCGTCTCCCCGGCAACGTCAGCACCTTCACCACCACCGGCCGCGGTGGCACCCCGTTCCGTCCCGACGACCTCCAACCCGCACCACTCCCGTAGGATGACAATCTCACGAATTCGCGCCACGTCACTCTTCATCAGCAAAGTCGTTGGTAGGGTCGGACCGCCGAGCCGACCGCTCCACCCCGACACCGCGGCGCGCCCGGCGGTCGCGCCCTACCGGCGCAATCGACTGTTCGGACGCATCCTCCCGCTCATCCTTACCGCCTGCCTCTGGCCGCTCAGCCTGCCGGCCCAGATCGCAACCCAATCACGCGTCACCGTTCGCGCGTTCCGGTTCGAAGGCAACACCGCGTTCACCGACGCCCAACTTGCCGCCGCCGTCGCGCGGTTTACCGGCCACGAGCTCACCCGCGCCGAACTCGAAGACGCCCGGCGCGCCGTCACATTCCAATACGTCCAAGCCGGCTTCATTAACTCCGGCGCCGTCATCCCCGACCAACCGGCCACCGACGGCGTCGTCACCATGCGGATCGTCGAGGGCTCCCTTACTTCCGCCAACATCTCCAGCAACCGTTGGCTCCGCACCAGCTATCTCCGCGACCAGATCCGCCCCGGCACGCCGCTCAACGTCAACCGCCTTCGCGACCAACTCCAGCAACTCCGCGCCAACCCCAACGTCGCCCAGGTCAACGCCGAGTTGCAGCCCGGTGCGCAACCCGGTGAGAGCCAGCTCGACCTCCGCGTCCGCGACAAACAGCCCTTCCGCGTCGGCCTGCAAGTGGACAACGAACGGCCGCCCAGCGTCGGCGCGTACCAAGTCCTCGCCAACTTGGCTGACCTGAACCTGACCGGTCACAGCGACCCGCTCACCGTCACCTACGGCATCGTCAACGGCGGCACCGGTGGCTGGGACGCCACCCCGGGCGACAATATTGAGGCCGGCTATCAAGTCCCCGTCACGCCACTCGACACCACCGTGCGTTTCTACGGCGACCGGCACAACTACGCCATCATCGAGGAGCCGTTCAACGCGCTCGACATCACGAGCGATTCCTACCGCGTCGGCGTGCTCGTGCGCCAGCCGCTCTACCGGACCGCCAACCGGGAATTCGCTCTCAGCGCCAGCTTCGAACGCCGCCACAGCGAGACCGAGTTGAAAGGCGTTCCGTTTCCCATCACGCCCGGGTCCGTCAACGGCGAGATCAATCTCTACGTGCTCCGCCTCGCCCAGGAATGGAGCGACCGCGGCGCGCAACACGTCCTCGCTCTCCGCTCGACCATCAACATCGGCCTCAACATCGGCGACGCCACCGACGATGGCACCGACCGCGACGCGCAGTTTGTGAGCTGGCTCGGCCAAGCCCAATACGTCCGCCGCCTGTTTGGCACCCCGACGCTGCTCGTGTTGCGAACCGATGTGCAGTGGACGGATGACCGGCTGCTCTCGCCGGAGCAATTCAGTCTCGGCGGCGCTCAGCGCGGCCGGGGCTACCGGGAAGATCAACTGCTCCGCGACCGGGGCGTATTCGCTTCCGCCGAAGTGCGTTTCCCGCTACTGGCCCGTCGCGACGGCGAACCGCTGCTGCAGGTCGGGCCGTTCGTGGATTACGGTGCCGGCTGGAATCAGGGAATCACACCGCACCCCAGCACTCTCACCAGCATCGGAGCCGGCCTAATTCTCACCCCCGACCGGCGAGTGAACGCCCAGTTGTACTGGGGCTACGCCTTCCGCGACTTCGCTACCTCCGAGACCGACCCCCAAGACTGGGGCCTCCACTTCAAGGTCAGCGCGGAGCTGTTCTAGATGTAGGCCGACTCTGCGAGTCGGCGCATTCCCAAAACGCCGACTCGCAGAGTCGGCCTACAAGGTTTGCGGCTTCTGTAGCCGCGCTTGGCAAGCGCGGCCAAAGCCGGCCACGTCACGGCTTTTGGGGCGCTTCTGCGCCGGTGCCTTTGCCGATGGACTTCAAATCGTGGTCCGAGGCTTCTTTCAGACCAGCTTGGAGGAAGAGCATCCCGCGCACTTTGCGCAGCTCGCGCTCGCTCGGTTTCTGGTCGATCTCGTCGGAGAGGACTTCCAGCGCATCGTACCAGTAACCCTCGTCCGCATAGACGTACGCCTTGTCGTTTTGGTTGGCGGCCAGCCGTTGCTGCGCCTTGTCCGAAAGCGGGGCGTAACGGATCATGCCGCTGGCGACCACGTCCTTGGAACGATTTTCAGGATCCGTGACAATCGACACGCTCCACCGGTAGCTCGTACCGGGTTCCAACTTGAAGCCCTTGTCGGCCAACCGAAACCGCCGGACTCCTCCCGCGGCCGGCGTCTCCACCACCGCTTCAAACGCGGGCTTGGCCGCTGTGTCCCGCAACACCGTCAACTCAATGCGCGTCTCCGATCCGTGGGACTGGTACCAGAACAAGCTCGGCTGCGCGCTCGCGGTCAGGCCGACATCTTCGGGCGCCAACACCGTCAGCGTCGTCAACACATCCGACGCTCCCCGCAGCCGGCCGTCCACGCGCACCATCGGCGCAGTCGGATCCGGTCGCCGATAAATGACCGGCCGGATCGCGTACACGTTCGCCGCTTCCACTGCCAGCACTGCCATCAACACGAGAGTTTTCATGATTCACCTCACAGCCAATTTCCCACCAACACATACGGCGCCCAGTACCCGGGATGGTCGTACCGGCCGCCGCGCAGCAAGGCGAGTTGCGCCTCCTGCAACGCCACTGCTTTCGTGCAACCCGGTTCCGTCTTCCAGCGCCGGTAGAACTCGCCCATCACCTGCGCCGTCGACTGGTCCTGCACGTACCATAACGTTCCCAACACACTTCGCGCCCCGGCCTTCACCGCCACACCGGCCAAGCCCAACGCCGCCCGGTCGTCGCCCGCCGCCGTCGCGCAGCCGCTCAGCGTCAACAACTCCAGCGGCCGGCCGCGAAACTGCCGGGGCCGCAGCAGTTTTTCCAATTCATCAAAACTCAACCGGCCGCTGTGCGTCACGATGTAGCTGTCGGCTATGTCGCCATGAAACTCGCCGTGGCTGGCGAGATGGACGACTTCAAACTGGCGCGTGGCGAAATCGCGTTCGAGCGTCGTCACGTTGAAGTCCTTGTCGAGGCGCACGGTGGCGCTGAACAATTGCCGGACAACGGCGAGTTCGTTCGTAACCTCCGGCAAGGCGGGGTAGGACGCCACCGGTTCGCTCAAGCCCGCCCCAAGCACCTCCGGCCGGCCCCGGTCCTTGCGTTGCCAGGAGAGAATCGTCAACCCGGGCGACACCGCGACGGCGTACTTCTCGATCAGGTAATGTTTTCCATCATAGAGCGCCCCGAGCGGAACGGACCGCAACACGCCATCGGTTGCGAACACCAATGTGGTCACTTTCTTCTCCGTGAGCAGGTCCGCCAAGGGCGCGACCAGCCAGCCGTGCAACTTCGTTCCCAATTCCAAATGCTGCCAACTTGTCCGGTTCTCCAGCAACTTGCGCCAGTGCAGGGTCGTCGACTCCAGCTCCTTCGCACCCACCGGCACCTGCCTGCGCACGAGCCGGTCGCCCACGCCCACCAGCAACTCCGTCCGGTCGGCCAACGGGATAACATAAATCACCGCGGTGCCCTGCCCCACCTTTTCCCAAGCCATACCGGCTCGCGCCGCAGCCGCGCAAGCGTCCTGCATGTAATCCTCCAACTCCGCGGACTTGAATTGCTCGATCACATTGCAGGCGGCGCGCAATGAGGATTCGTCGCGAGCGTCGGCGAGAAGCAAATCGGCAAAGTCATAGTACAAGCCGCCGACCGATTCGCGGAATGAGCCGACCGTTGCACCGCAACCGGCCAGCAAGTCGCCTTGGATGGGCCGCAGCGTCGTGATGGCACGTTCAAACGCCGACCGGGCTTCGGCCAGCTTGCCTCGCGCGCGCCAGAGCCGGCCGCGTTGCCATTCCCACCGGTAGAGTGCCTCGGGCGCCTGTGCTTGCTGCGCCCAGAACGCCGCTTGGTCCGTTGAGTCCAAAGCCGCCCGCATGTCGCCACGCAATTCCGCCGCGCGCCCTAACTGACCGGTGGCGTAGCTGCGGAGGCGCGGATCGCTCAACTCCTCCGCGAGTTCCAAGGCCGACCGGGCCGAAGTTTCCGCGTGCGCCAAGTCACCGGCTCGCAGTTCGGTCTCCGCGCAACGCAACCACAAGCGCGCCTGTTCGTGCGACCGTCCCACCCCCGCCACGGCCGCGCGCGCGCGCTCGTTCCAAGTTGCATTGCCGGCAACGGCGGCGCCGTTGACCAAGGCGACCGGTTTCATTACCGGGTCAGCTGCCGCTTTCTCGAAGGCTGCCAGAGCATCCGTCGTCTTGCCCTGCATCGCCAACGAATGCCCAAGTCCACACCACGCCTGCGCGAGCGCCCGGTCGTCGTGGAATTCTTCCGCGAGCTTGATCGCATCCCGCAAATTGGTCTCCGCCCACGAACGTTGCTGGAGACAACCGCACGCGCCGCCGACGCTGCTTTTCGCGAGGAGGATCAACTGGCGATCCCCGCTCTGCTCCGCGCGCGCTACCGCCTGCTCCCAAGAATTGATGGCGGCCTGCGGCTGCCCGGCCAGTTGCTGCGCCCCGGCGAGCTTGACGAGAATGCCCACCTCGCCCCGGACGTCTTTCCGCGCCGCGGCGTCGCGGGCAGCCTGACTCCAAACAACGATGGCTTCCCGGAATGCGCCGCGGTTCAACGCATCCTGACCGGGATCGGCGCGGCTGATGAATGGCAGAGTGGCGAGACAGCAAACCAGAAGGCGCGAGAGATTTTTCACGCCGCGAATTTTAGCAGTTGTCCTCATCACTGCACAGCCTGCATGTCGCCGGCACCGGCCTTCCGGGCGGCCCAGCTATTTTTCAGCCCGTTGGAAATATGGCGGCGCTGCTGGACGGAAAGCGGTTTATTCCCGCCCTTGGGCGAGCTTGCCGAGACGACCCGTCCCTCCAAGAGCCGGTCGAGCTCCGCCTGCTGCTCCCAGAACTTCCGGATAGTCTTACCGGCTGGATTCTCGTTCATAACCTCAGCGCTCCTCCGTCAACGTCGCCTGCACCTGCAGGGCAAACTCCTGACAACACGCGAACACTTCGGCCTCGACATATCCCCCTTCGAGCCCCAACAACTCGATCCGCGGTTCGCGCTGATGACGCGAGCAACACATCGTGCTCGCGACGACGACGCGGTGGTACCGGATCCGTTGCCCCGCCAGTACTGGGAATTGATTCCACTCCTCCTCAATCGTCAAAGTCATAAGGACCTCCCCATTTGCTCGCGATTAAAGCAGGATCCCGACAATCCGTCTGTCAGGCACCTCCCTGATTTTCATGTCAGGTATTTCCCTGACACGGGCTGCGTCAAGGTGAAAGCCAGACGGGAGGTTGAAGCCTGCGCGGCCGCCGTTTGTAGTGCGGCGATTCATCGCCGCTTTCCAGTCCCCACGGCGCGATGAATCGCGCCACTACGAACACCGCCTACGCCGTCCGCCGCAACTTCCGTCCCACCCGATACGCCAAAGCCCCACCAACTCCGAGCAGGAAGATCAGAGAAAACACCGCCGCCGGGACGGCGGTCACTACACCTGCGCCGTTATGCTCTTGCCCGCTTACCGGACTGGCGGTATCCATTAGCCATGCGTTGGTTGGGGATTACCTTCCTGAGCGTGTTGTTACAGTACCGGGCTGGGGCGGTGACCAATGCGCTCGTTTACGTGATCGAGGTCCGCGAGGACATCACGCATAACACGCTCTATTTGATTCGGCGCGGCTTGAGCGAGGCGGTGAATCGGGACGCGGCGGCGGTTGTGCTCGACATGGATACGAACGGCGGATTGGTCAACCAGACGGAGAAGATCATCCGCGCGCTCGAAAAGTCACCGATCCCGACGATCACGTTTGTGAATGCGAAAGCGTACTCGGCCGGCTCGTTCATCGCGGCGGCGACCGACAAAATCTACATGGCACCCGGCAGCGTGATCGGGGCAGCCACGCCGATCATGTTGGTTCCCGGCTCGGGGCCGACGGAATTGCCGAAGAGCGTGGAGGAGAAGTTCAACTCGGCGACGCGGGCGTTGGTGCGCTCCACGGCGCAGTTGAAAGGCCACAACCCGGATGTGTTCGAGGCGATGGTGGACAAGGACCTGGGGCTGACGATTGATGACAAGGTGATCTGCGAGAAAGGCAAGTTACTGACGCTGACGAATGAGGAGGCGTCCAAGCGCTACGGCAAACCGCCCCGGCCCTTGGTGTCACTGGGAACGGTCGCTGATCTACCGGCGTTGCTGGCGACGAATGGACTGGCCGGCGCGACAGTGGTGACAATTCGCCCGAGCGGGTTTGAGATGCTGGGCCGGTGGCTGACAGCGATCGGGCCGTTGTTGATGCTGATTGGGTTTGTGGCGATTTATCTGGAACTGAAAGCGCCCGGCCTCGGCGTGCCGACGATTGTCGCGGTGGCGGCGTTTGGTTTGTACTTCCTCGGCAACTTCATCGCGGGGCTGGCCGGGATGGAGGAGATTGTGATCTTCGGCATCGGCGTGCTGTTGTTGCTGCTGGAGATTTTTGTCATCCCGGGTTTTGGCGTGACCGGCATCCTTGGGATTGCCGCCATCTTGATCGCCTTGGTGCTCGGGATGACGGAGCGTTTCCCGGGCGCTCCGGCGTTACCCACAATCGCGCAACTGCAGGGCCCGATCCTGACGGTGACGTGGTCGTTCATCGGTTCGGTTGTGGTGATGGCGTTGCTCGGCCGGTACTTGCCGAAATCGTTTTTGTTCCGGAAGATGGAGCTCGCCGCCACAACCACCGGCGGCGCGGGGACGTCGACTGTCGTCCCCGGCGACGTGGGCGTGGCGAACACGATGTTGCGGCCATCCGGCAAAGGACAGTTCAGTGACAAGCTGGTGGATGTGGTGACGGCCGGTGATTTGATCGAGAAAGGCGCGGCGATCCGGATCGTCGCGGTGCGCGGCAGTCGCGTGGAAGTGGAGCGGATGAAATGAGCGAGTGGATGCTATTGACGACTTTGGTGGTGACCGGCCTCGTGCTGATCGCCGTCGATTTTTACCTGCCGGGCTTTGTGCTGGGCAGCATCGGGGTGGTTTTGCTCATCGTGTCACTCGTGGTCTGCTGGCAAAATCATGGGCTAACCGCCACCGTCGGCCTCGGTGTGTTTGAATTTGCGATCGCCGTCGGGGCTGGCTATGCCTCGATCAAGTATTTCCCGCACACCGCTGCCGGCAAGAAGATGATTTTGTCCGACGCGCAACGCGGCGGGCACACGGCGTTGCACAGCCGCGACGAAATGCTGGGGCTGGAAGGCGTGGCGCACACGGTGTTGCGCCCCACCGGCGTCGGCATGATCGCGGGCAAACGATTGGATGTCGCGGCCGAATCGGGAATGATCGAGGCCGGCACGCCGATTCGAGTCGTGGACATCCGGAACAACCAAATCCTCGTGCGAAAACTCTAACCAAGGAGACTACCAATGCCAATCGGTCAACTCATCGTCATGCTGCTGGGCATCGTCCTGCTCATCGGCGCGCTCATTCTGTTCTTCATCATCATCTCGTTCATCAACGTCTGGATTCAGGCCCGGATGTCCGGCGCGCCGGTCTCCTTCATCACGTTGCTGAGCATGAAGCTCCGCCGCGTCCCCATCGGCCTCGTCATCCAGAGCCGCATCACCGCCACCAAGGCCGGTCTGCCGCTCGACACGAACCAGCTCGAAGCCCACTACCTCGCCGGCGGTGATGTCAACCAGGTGGTCCGCGCGCTCATCGCCGCGGAGAAAGCCAACCTCAACCTCGGCTTCAATCAGGCCACCGCCATCGACCTCGCCACGCACCAATCCGGTAAGAGCGTCTTCGAGGCCGTGATGACCTCCGTCAATCCCAAGGTCATCGACTGTCCCAACCCGGCCAGCGGCAAACAGACCATCGATGCCGTCGCGAAGGATGGCATTCAGCTTTCCGTCAAAGCCCGCGTCACCGTCCGCACCCATCTCGACCGGTTCGTCGGCGGCGCAACAGAAGAAACCATCATCGCCCGCGTCGGCGAAGGCATCGTCACCGCCATCGGTTCGGCGGACACCTACAAGGACGTCCTCGAAAATCCCGACACCATTTCCAAGCGCGTGCTGGAAAAAGGTCTCGATGCCGGCACGGCGTTCGAGATCCTCTCGATTGATATCGCCGATGTCGATGTCGGCGACAACGTCGGCGCCCGGCTCCAAGCCGAGCAAGCCGAGGCGAACAAACAAATCGCCCAAGCCGCCGCCGAGACCCGCCGCGCGCTCGCCGTCGCCGCGGAGCAGGAAATGCGAGCCCGGGTGGAAGAAATGCGCGCCAAGGTTGTCGAAGCGGAGGCGCAAGTTCCGCTCGCGATGGCCGAGGCATTCCGCAGTGGCCATCTCGGTGTGATGGACTATTACCGGATGCAAAACGTCCAAGCCGATACCGGCATGCGGCAGTCAATCGCCGGCACCGAACCCGGTAAAGCGAAGTAGCCATGGACTTCTGGATCTGGATCATCATCATGGTGGTGATCGCCATTGCCAAGGGCTGGGGCAAACTGGCGGAGCAGATTGATACGGAGAAAGAGACGCCCACGCCACGCCCCCGGCCTGTGCAACGTCGCCCCGCCCGACCGCGACCCGCTCAACCGCCACCGGTCATGGCGCCGCCCGTTCGCGAGCGGCGCCCTCCACCGGTCGTGGCTCCGCAGGCAGTTGCGAAGCCAGAGGCAGTCGCCAACGAGCCGGTCGCTCCTGCTCCCGTTCGCGCGAAATCAACCCCGCCACCCGCGCCATCCCCGACTCGCGGCGCGCAATGGGCGACCGTGTTGCGCGACCGGCAAAACTTGCGCAGCCTCGTCCTCGCCGGGGAGATTCTCGGTCGACCGCGCGGCCTGAATTAACCGGCTTGCACTGCACCGGGCTTCCCGATACTTTACGCCCCCGTGCCGTCGTGGCGGAACTGGCAGACGCGCTGGACTCAAAATCCTGTGCCCGCAAGGGCGTGTGGGTTCGACTCCCTCCGACGGCACCAACTTTTCGGACAAAGACAAACCCCGGCAGGATTCCCTGACGGGGTTTTGTCTTGGATGATTGACTGATTAATTCTTGGCTTCGTGTTTCATCGGACAGCCCGCCGCCTTGCTTTCCTTCGCGCACATGGCTTTCCACTGGGCGAATTGATCGGCGTTGAGAATCCCTTCCAAACCTTTCGTCATCTTGGCGCGGGAAGCTTCGGTGCAGCCTTCCTTGTCGCACTCGGCCTTGAGCGCTGCCACTTTGGCCTGTTGTTCTTCCGTCAGGTTCAGCTTGGTGAAGCCAGCACCGCATTGACCGGCTGCGGCCTTGGCACTCGCCTTGCCTGATGGGCAACACCCGTCGCCAGCATAGGTTGAGGCGGCGGAAACGAGCACAGCTGCACAAAATAGAGGGACGAACTTGTTCATGATGATCTCCTTAAGAATAGTTGGTTGTTGGTTTGGAAGCTCAGACAACAGGGTATCAATGGACGTTCAATGCAGCGAGTAGATTGTTGCTAAGTCGGTATTTGACAGCGGTAACCACTTATGTTAGATACATTCAGTCCGCACTGAACGCTGATGAGCAACCGACTTCCTCCTCAGTTTGTGAGTGCCCGGCAAGGGTTTATCGATGCCGGTGGCCAAACCACACAATCCTTCGGTTTAGGGCGGATTATCGGCCAGGCCTACGCCCTCCTCTACCTCAGTCCCAAGCCGGTCTGCCTCGACGAAATTGTCGACGAATTGGGCGTCAGCAAAGCCAGCGTCAGCACCGCCGTGCGTCAACTTTCCGACTGGTCTGCCGTCAAACGCATCTGGGTCAAGGGCGACCGGAAAGATTATTACGAGGCCGAAAGCGAATTTGCTGAAATCATCCGCAGTGGCCTGTTGGAAATCATCCGCAAGAAGCTGAACACTGCGGGCATACAACTGGCTAAAGTGGACGAGTCGCTGCAGGAAGCCCGCAATGGTTCCGACGGGGCAGCGGCGGAGGAAGTGGAGATGTTGGTCGCGCGGCTCGCGCGCGCCAAGAAGTTTCACCAGAAGCTCAACGGGCTGCTTGGTAATCCGTTGCTCGAACATTTGCTGTGAGGGTCGTTGTGTCGTCACGCCGGGCGTAAGCGCGTGACCAACAAAAAATGCTGAACCTTCGAGAGATCGGAGGCGTTGTCGTAGGTACCGCGGGAATCCCCGCCCGGCACCGAAAGGGCGGCAGCTTGTTCAGTTGCCAGTGATCGGTAAACAGTGAACAGTGCTAGTAATTTGAAGATGATTCCTTCCGAACAACCATCACTGTCCGCTGAGAACTGTCCACTGACAACTGTCTCTTGGTTCGCCGTTCATACGAAACCCCGGCAGGAAGACATGGCGCAGACGAGTCTGGAGCGTGAGGGTCTCGAAACCTTCTTCCCCAAGCTGAAACGCAAACGCACGATCCGGCGCGTCCGCCGGTGGGTCACCAGCCCCTTGTTCCCCTGCTATCTGTTCGCGAAGTTCGATGCCGACCGGCAAAGCCGCCTGGTGAAGTATGCCAACGGCGTCACCAACATCGTCAGCTTCGGAGGCAAGCCGGCTATTGTCGATGAATTGCTCTTGGCCGGTATCCGCGCGCACTGCGAACCGTCCACCGACAATTTCACACCGGACACGGTCACCGTCGGCCCGGTAAAATTCACCCCCGGTGAGATCGTCGAAATCCAAGCCGGCCCCCTGCGCGGACTCCAAGGCATCTTCGAACGTGAAATGAGCGACTCCGAGCGAGTCATCATCCTCCTCGACGCCCTCGCCAAAGGTGCCCGCGTCCAAGTCGAACGCGAACTTCTCGAAAAAGTGTAGCCCTGTCCGCTCTCCGCTTGCGATTTCAGTCTTCTTTCCTCGATTCACTATTCAGCCTTCACAATCCACTATTCACATTTCGCAATTCACGCTCTCCCCTTA
>OMJI01000277.1 GCA_900299315.1 Verrucomicrobiota bacterium
CGGTCGGCAAAGAATGGAGCCAGCGCCAAGCGGACCACTTCACGCTAGGGGAAACGCTGGATTACCTGCGCACCTGCCATCGCCGGGCGCCCTTTCTCTTTTTCAATGGAAACACGTTCGCGGACATCGGCCGGACGTTTTCCGATTTTCTCTTTGCTGAACTACCGGCCGTCCGCCGTCGCGAGGTTACGTCGGCGATCGCGCACTACATTGCCGGCGTGCTCGATCGCGAACCAATGGTCGAAATCATTGAAGGACTTTGCCAGAGTGCCTCCCTCCGAGCCGGTGACCGCATCAAGACGCTGCGCGGCTCTTCGCGTGGCGTGATCAAGCGCGTGCTGGCGGATGGGCGCATCGTATGGCAAGCGGATGGGAGCAGTGTTGAACTGACGGCGTTGCCGGAAACTTTGCTGAAGGAGAAATGAAACCGAAGAATATCGTGTTGTTGGGCACGACCGGGTCGATTGGCGTTTCGACGCAGAAGGTCGCGGCGGACTTGCCGCACTTGGTGAAAATCGTCGGGATGGCATCGCGGGAGAGCGTGGACGGAATGGAGCAAGCCATCCGGCAGTTCAAGCCGCTCAAGGTGGCGATGACGAACCCGTCCAAGGCCAAGGAATTGGAAGCGCGCGTGAAGATGTCGGTGGCAAGCGGCGAGCGTGGGCTGGTCGAGCTGGCGACGATGCCGGAGGCGGATATCGTGTTGGTCGCGATTGTGGGGACGGCCGGGCTGGAGCCGGCGCTCGCGGCGATTCGGGCCGGTAAGGATATCGCCGTGGCCTCGAAGGAAATCCTCGTGATGGCCGGTGAGATGGTGATGGGCGAGGCGAAGAAGCACGGGGTGAAAGTTTTACCGGTCGACAGCGAGCACTCGGCGATTTTCCAGTGCCTCGAAGGCCGGCAGCCCGCCGAGGTGAAACGGCTGATTTTGACAGCGTCGGGCGGGCCGTTCCGGCAGAAGCCGCGCGAGGAGTTCGCGCACATCACGGTGGCGCAGGCGTTGAAGCATCCGTCGTGGAACATGGGGCAGAAGATCACGATCGATTCCGCGACCTTGTTCAACAAGGGGCTGGAGATGATCGAGGCCCGGTGGCTGTTCGACATCGAGATCGACCGGGTGGATGTGGTGGTGCATCCGCAGAGCGTGGTGCATTCGATGGTGGAATTTCTGGATGGGTCGATCCTCGCGCAGTTGAGCGTGCCGGATATGCGGTACCCGATCCAGTACGCGCTGACGTGGCCGAAGCGGGTGCCGAATTCGATGCCGCCGACCGATTTTGCGAAGATCAGCCAGCTCACGTTCGAGAACCCCGACCCGGTGAAGTTCCCCTCGCTCCGCCTCGCCCGGGAGGCTGGCCGCGCCGGGGGGACAATGCCGGCGGTCTTCAACGCGGCGAACGAGGTCGCTGTGGCGCGCTTCGTCGATGGCCAGATCGGGTTTCTGCAGATTTTCGAGACGGTTGAGCGCACGATGAACGCCCATCGGGTGGTTGCGCACCCTTCGCTCGATGCTATACTGGCCGCCGATCTCTGGGCCAGAAAGGAAGCTGAACGTGTCGCTTGATGTCATTCAAGAGGTGGTCGCCACCAAGATTTACCCGGCACTGCTGGTGGCGTTTTTCTTTGGACTCACCATTTTCATTCACGAGCTCGGCCATTTCCTCGTCGCCAAGCGGCGCGGGATGAAGATCGAGCGGTTTTCGATCGGGTTCGGCCCGAAGGTGTTTGGCTGGAAGAAGGACGGCATCGAGTACCGGCTGTCGTGGTTCCCGTTTGGCGGCTACGTCGCGCTGCCGCAGATGTCGCCGATGGAAACCATCGAGGGCAAGAGCGACACTCCGGCCGAACAACTCCCACCGGCTCCACCGTTGTCGAAGATTCTCGTCGCGTTGTGGGGACCGATCATGAACATCATTTTCGCCGTCATCCTCGCGAGCATCGTCTGGGCGGTCGGCCTGCCCCAACCTATCAATCCGTCCGTCGTCGGTTGGGTCGAACCCGGCAGCCTCGAGGAACAACTCGGCATCACCCCGAACGACCGGATCGTGAAGGTCAACGATCGCTCGGTCAAGACGTGGACCGACATCAACCGGCTCGTCGCGTTAAGCCGGGATTCAGAAGTGAAGCTCGCCATCGAACGCGACGGCCAGCGCAAGTACTACACCGTCCCGGCCGAGATGAACAAGTTGCTCGGCGTCAAAACCATCAACCTCTACCCCAGCGGTCGGCCATTTGCGCGGGACGTACTCCCGGGTTCCGCTGCCCAGCGCGGCGGGGTGCAAGCCGGTGACAAATTCCTCGCCGTGGATGGTGTGCCGGTCACCAGCGCGTATGACCTGCGCGAGTTGATCGCCAAGCGCACCAACGAGCCAACTGTGTTGCGCGTGATGCGCAACGGCAAGCCCATCAAGCTCACCGTCACGCCCGATTACAACGCCGAGGAGAAAGCCGGTCGTATCGGCGTGTTGCTCGACGACGAGCTCGAATACGAAATCATCCGCCCCGGCCCCAATCCGCTGAAGCAATTTCACGACATCTTCCACCTGATGGCGGACACGGCCTACGCGCTGTTCCACCACAAGGAAACCGGCGTCGGCGCCCGCAGCCTGAGCGGCCCGGTCGGCATCATGGGCGGGTGGTGGCACGAGATTAAGAACGGGGGCGTGCTGCGCGGCGTCTGGTTCGCCGTCCTGCTCAACCTCAACCTCGCGATCCTCAACCTGCTGCCGCTGCCGGTGCTCGACGGCGGTCACATCGTCTTCGCGCTGTTCGAGTCTGTCTTCCGCCGACCGCTGCCGTCCCGGCTGGTGCACGCGCTCTCGACCGCGTTCGCCGTGTTGCTCATCAGCTTCATGCTCTACGTCACGGTGTTTGATTTCAAACGCTTCTTTGGTTTCCGTTTCGGCGGCGACGCCAAGCCCGCCCAGACCAACGAAGTCGTCCCGGCCACCCAACCATGAAATACTGCGCCAATCCCTTTTTCTGGCAGCGTCGTCTCACCCGCGAGGTCAAAGTCGGCAACGTCGGCGTCGGCGGGAACAATCCGATCCGCGTCCAGACGATGCTCATCTCCGACACGATGAACACGGACGCCTGCGTCAAGGAAGCCATCCCGATCATCGAAGCCGGCTGCGAAATCCTCCGCATCACCGCGCCCTCCATCAACGACGCCAAGAACCTCAAGAACATCGTCGGCCAGCTCCGCCACCACGGGTTCCAGACGCCCATTGTCGCCGACATCCATTTCGTCCCCTCCGCCGCGCTCGAAGCCGCGCTCTGGTGCGAGAAGGTGCGCATCAACCCCGGCAACTACGCCGACCGGAAAAAATTCGCCACTCGCGAGTACACTGACGACCAGTACGCCGAGGAGTTGGAGCGGCTCGAGAAGGCGTTCACGCCCCTCGTCCTGAAGTGCAAGGAACTCGGCCGCGCGATGCGCATCGGCACCAACCACGGTTCGCTCTCCGACCGGATCATGAACCGGTACGGCGACACGCCGCTCGGTATGGTGGAGAGCGCGCTGGAATTCGCCCGCGTCTGCCGCAAGAACAACTACCACGAGTTCATCTTCTCGATGAAAGCCAGCAACCCCAAGGTGATGATCGAAGCCTACCGGTTGCTCGTCGCGCGCCTCGATGCGGAAGGACCGGACTGGAATTACCCGCTTCACCTCGGCGTCACCGAGGCCGGTGAAGGCGAGGACGGTCGTATCAAGTCCGCCATCGGTATCGGCGCGTTGCTGGAGGACGGCATCGGCGACACCGTCCGCGTCTCGCTCACCGAAGACAGCGTCCACGAAATCCCGGTCTGCCGCGAGCTGGTCGAGAAATACAACAAGCGCAAGCCGGTCACTCCCCTTCCCTTGGCTGTCACCGAGAACCGCGACCCGTTTGCCTACACCCGCCGCAAGACGCCGGAGTACATCGTCGGCGGACTGCGTCTCGGCCACGAACACCCACCGCGCGTGGAGCTGCCGGTCGCGCTCACGTTGAGCCTGCCGGAGTTCAAGCGGATCACGACCAACGAGCCGGACACCTTCGCCGAGATTCTCCAGTTTGAAGTGCGGACGATGAGCGACCTCGGCAAACTCCGGTCGCTCAAGCAACAGCTCCGGGCCAACAACATCTTCTCGCCGATCGCCGTCTGCGCCCCGGCCGAACTGCCGGTGTTCGAGGTGGCCGACAAACTCAACCTGACCTATACCGGCAGCGAAGACGTCGCTGCCGTCCTGACCGCCGCCGAGGGTCACACGGTTCAGTTCAACGTCGCCGCCGAGTCGCCGGAGCAATTCGTGAAGGCCTGCCGGCAACTGGCCGAGGCGTTGAAGCCCTACCGGTTCAACCAAGTCATCCTCGCGGTCGAGAAGGCTACCGGGCTCGATCTCATCGCGGCCTACCGGATTCTCGCCGCGCATGCTGGCGACCGGCCCATCTTGATTCGCGACAACAGCGCCTCGTTACTCACGGCCAGCACGCACATCGGCGCGTTGCTCTGCGACGGAATCGGCGACGCGGTGGAAGTCACCGGCCAAGGCGACCTGCTCAAGAACGTGAAGCTCGCCTTCAACATCCTGCAGGCTGCCGGGTCGCGCACGTTCAAGACCGATTACGTCGCCTGCCCGAGCTGTGGCCGGACGTTGTTCGACCTGCAAACCGTCACGGCGCGCATCAAATCGCGCACCTCGCATCTCAAGGGCGTGAAGATCGCCGTCATGGGCTGCATCGTGAACGGGCCCGGCGAGATGGCTGATGCGGATTTTGGTTACGTCGGCACCGCGCCCGGGAAGATTTCGTTGTGGGTCGGCAAGACGCAGGTCAAACAACACATCCCGGAAGACCAAGCCGTCGATGAATTGATCGCCCTCATCCGCGAGCATGGCAAATGGACCGAGCCCGCCGGGCCGGTAGGGCGGGCTGCCCCCAGCCCGCCGTCACCAGCAGCGGCGCGGTGAGGGCACCGCGCCCTACTATGATCAAGCCTTGGCAATTGCAACATTCCGAACCGGTAGTGGACTGCCGGATCTTCAAGGTACGCCAGGACACCGTCGTCAACCCGCGCACCGGCCACGCGCATGACATGTTCGTGCTCGACCAGCCGAACTGGGTCAACGTCATCCCGCTCACCGCCGACAACCAGGTCGTGATGATTGAGCAATGGCGGCACGGCACCAAGTCCGTCCACCTCGAAACGCCCGGTGGCTTGATGGATGACGGTGAGTCACCGCTCGACTGCGCCCGCCGCGAATTGCGCGAGGAGACCGGCTACGAAGCCGGCAGCCTCGAATTGCTCGGCACCACCCACCCCAACCCGGCCATCCAATCCAACCGACAACATTACGTCGTCGCCCGCAACTGCCGCCACGTCGGCGCACCCCAACTCGACCACGCCGAGGACATCATCGTGAAACTCGTGCCCCTGGCTGACGTTCCGCAACTCGTCGCCACCGGCCGCATCACCCACGGCATCGTCATCGGCGGCTTTTACTGGCTGCACCTCCATGATCACCGACCAGCTTAACGAAATCCTCGCCGACGAATGGGCGTGTGTCCGGGCGTTGCGACGCGCCGAGTCCAAGTGCGACGACCCCGGGCAGTTGGAGGTCATCAAGCGGGTGCGCAAAGATTGCAGCGTGAATTGCGTGAATCTCGCGGCGGCGGTCCGGCAACTCGGCGGGCATCCCACCGACGTTCCCAGCACCCGCTTCTCGCTCCAGTTGAAAGGCGAGACGCTCGCCGAGATTCTCGACCTCGCCCAATCCGCGCAGCACTATGTGGTCGCGGAGCTCAGCCGGTTATTGGATGAACCCAACCTCGCTCCCGTCCGCTCCGCGCTGGCTCTGGTCATCCAGTTGCATCGCGACAACCAGCGCTGGCTGCAAGCAACTCGCGGTAGGCCTGAATAAGCCTCAGCCTGACCGGCTGGGCGCGGGCGAACAACTCTTGCTGGGCACGCCGGTATTCCTCGCGACCGGCACCGGTCTCAATGCAGACCGGCTCGTACCCGAGCGACCGTAGATCATAGGGACTGGCGCGCATGTCGAGTTCCCGGGCAGCGACGGCGAGTTCGAAAGTGTCACCGACCACATCACTGGGGATCCATGGCCAGAACTTGGTCGCCCACTTGTACAAATCCATGTTGGCGTGAAGGCAGCCGGGCTGCTCAACCTCAAGCTGCTGGTCGCGCGAGAGTTGCCGGTGGTTGAGCGGCCGTGCGGCCGGCGTGAAGAACCGGTAGGCGTCGAAGTGCGTGCAGCAGACCGGTTGGCTGCGGACGAATGCGTTGATCTCCGACAGGCTCAGGCGCAGCGGATAGCCACCGTGCCGGCGTTCCGCGGTCTCATACACCATCGCCCACTCGTGAAGACCGAAACAGGCAAAGGCCGGTGGCCGGTTGGCCGTGGCTTCCAGCAACGCGAGAATCCACTGGGCAGAGTCCCGGCGATGAGCCGGTAGAGGTTCCGCACAGCCGGTCCGCCATTCAAGGAGCTGGCTGGGCTTGAAGAAGTAGTACTCGAACAGGAAATCGAGCACGGGGTGCTTGTCCCCCCGGCGTCGCCGTTCCAAGTGCGGCCCGACCCAGCGCCACATCCGGGCGCGGTGACTCTGTTCGTTGGAGGGCGCGGCTCCCGCCGCGCCTTCCGGCAATCCATCACCCGATGCGGCGCGGACGGAGCCGCGCCCTCCAGACGGAGCGCCATCAGTACTGGACGGCGGAGAACAAGGGGTAGTCGCGCAAGCGTTCACGGCCTTTGAGCGCGGAGAGTTCGATCAGAAAGTCGATCTCGGCAATTTCGCCGCCGAGTTGTTTCACCAGTTGCGCCGCCGCCATCGCAGTGCCGCCGGTGGCCAGCAAGTCGTCCACGATGACGACCTTGTCGCCCTTGTTGATGGCATCCACGTGCATCTCGCTGGTCTCGCTGCCGTATTCGAGCGTGTAGCTGGTGACGACCGTCTTCCACGGGAGCTTGCCCTTCTTGCGGACCGGCACCATGCCGACGCCGAGCTTGTAGGCGACCGCCCCGGCAAAGATGAACCCGCGCGCGTCGATGCCCACCACCGCCTTGATGCCCTTGCCCGCATGCCGGTCGGCCACCGTGTCCACGGCCTTGCGGAACAACCTGCCATCGCGCAACAGCGGGGTGATGTCGCGGAAGAGAATCCCCTTGATCGGAAAGTCAGGTACATCGCGAATCGCAGCTTTCAGTTCATCGTGCATGGCCGCGACTTGTAGCGGAAAGACGCCCGAATGAAAAGGCTCGATTTGTTGTTGTGACCGCCGTCCCGGCGGCTTTCCGGTGGTGACGACGTGCCGCCGGGACGGCGGCCGCTACACTTTTTTGAGTTTCGGGCGGGGTTTGTCTTTTTTGTCGAGGGCGCGGCGGAGTTTCTTGAGGGCGATGTTCTGGATCTGGCGGACGCGCTCGCGGGTGACTTTGAATTTCTTGCCCACTTCTTCGAGGGTGCGTTCCTGGTTGCCGTCGAGACCGAACCGGGCGGTGATGATCTCCATTTCCCGGGCGTCTAGTTCCTTCAGGATTTCCCGCACCTCGGTGCGCATGGTGTGGTCGCGCAAGATCTCGAACGGCGTGGCGGCGTTTTCATCGCCGACAATCTCGCCAAACTCGGTGGCATCCTCGTCGCCGATCGGCGCGTTGAGGCTGGCGGGGCGGATCCCGACCTCACGCAACTGGGCCACCTTCGCGCGCGGGATGCCCATCTCCTCGGCCAGTTCGATGTCCGTCGGCTCGCGGCCAAGCCGTTCGGACAGCTTGTAGGCAACGCGTTTCATCTTGCTGATCTTGTCGACGAGATGGACCGGCAGGCGGATGGTCTTGGACTGGTTGGCGAGGGCGCGCTTGATGGATTGCTTGATCCACCACGCGGCGTAGGTGGAAAGCTTGGCGCCCTTGCGCGGATTGAACCGCTCGACGCCTTTCATCAAGCCGATGTTGCCTTCGCTGATCAAATCGAGCAGCGGCAAGCCGAGCCCCTCGTAGTCGTGGGCGATCTTGACGACGAGCCGGAGGTTGGCCTTGATCATGCGCTGCCGGGCTTGCTTGTCGCCGCGGCGGACTTTGGCGGCGAGGCGGACTTCCTCCTTGGGAGTCAGCAGCGCGACCTGCCCGATCTCCCGGAGGTAAATCTGGATTCCCTTTTCCCCCTCTCTGTCGAACCTCCCAGCCATGTCACGTCAGCACGGGGATCAGAATCGTCCCCTCCTCCTCGCGCGGAGGCTATGCATTTGAATCCGGCAAGGCAAGGACTTTTCACCAATCACGCCGGCCACGACGCAAACCAAGGTAGGGCGCGACCGCCGGGCGCGCCGCTGCGGTCGGCTCGGCGGTCCGACCCTACCAAATTTAGAAATCCGTGAGCGACCGGGGCGGCAGCGCGACGCGCAGTGCATTCGCCACGGCGAGCACGTCGATGATCTCTTGGCAAATCGCGCCCGCCACCGGCGGCAGATCGCCACCAGCCGCCACCAACATTCCACCGAGGCTCAGCACCATGCCGCCGACCGCGCTCTGCAACGCAATCCGCCGCATCCGCTGGCTGATGTGCATGAACTCGTCCACCTTCTGCAGCGAGCTATCCATGATTACCACGCCGGACGCCTCCGACGTGATCTCGCTGCCGGTCCCCAACGCCACGCCCACCGTCGCCGCCGTCAACGCCGGCGCGTCGTTGATACCGTCACCCACGAACACCGTGGCCGTGCGCGCCGTCTCCGCCCGGACGATGGCGAGCTTCTGTTCGGGACTCTGTTGCGCATGAACTTCCCGAATGCCCACCTGCTCCGCCAAGTAATTCACCTCCGAGGCCCGGTCGCCCGACACCAGCATCACGCGGTCGTAAGAATGTTTCGGCGACAAATGTCCCACGAACGCCGAGCCCTCCCGGCGCGGCGTGTCGCGGAACCGGTAGAGCGCGGCGAACTTCCCCTCGATCAAGACCACGCACTCCATCCCGCCCGTCGCCGCCGGTAGTTCGCAATTCCCGGCATGCTGCCGGCTCGTGATCTGGGCGGACTTCCCGGCCACTGTCCCGCGCAAACCCGCTCCCGGCCGCTCGCTGATCTCGCTGGCTTCGTGCAGCACGACCGACTCCGCCCGAGCCGCCTTCAGAATCGGCTCAGCCAGCGGATGCTTCGAGTAACGTTCCAACCCTGCCGCGACGGCCAGCACCTCGGTCCTCTTCAACCCGGGCGCCACCACCTGCTCCACCAACTCCGGCTCGCCATACGTCAGCGTTCCGGTTTTGTCGAAGATCAACGTTCGGCACTGGCCCACCGTCTCCAAGGCCACCGGGTCCTTGATGATGATCCCGCGTTTTGCCGCCAGCGAAATCGACCCGATGATGGCGACCGGGATCGCGATGAGCAACGGACACGGCGTCGCCACCACCAACACCGCCAGGAACCGCACCGCTTCCCCGCTCCACGCCCACGCTGCCACCGCAAGACCGACGGCGACTGGCGTGTACCACGCGCCGAGTTGATC
>OMJI01000278.1 GCA_900299315.1 Verrucomicrobiota bacterium
CGACCGCCGGGCGCGCCGCGAACCATCAACGACCTCGGCGCGCCCGGCGGTCGCGCCCTACCCTCGGTCCAATCAACCCAAGGTCTAACGTCTTGCTCAAGAACATTCATCTTTGGCTGCCGGGGTATTTAGCCCGGCAACGGCCCAAACCAACAGCGTTGTCGCATGTCTTCTTCTGTTTCGTTGATCACTACGAACCGCTGTGGGAGCGACCCTCAATGGAAGTGGCGCGGGCGCGCGTTAAGGCTTGGACCGACAACTACCCGGCGTTCGCAGCCAAGTTTCGCGATGCGGATGGGCGTCCGCCGCAGCACACGTTTTTCTACCCGGCCGAGGAATATCAGCCGGTATTTCTTCAGCCGCTCGAGGGAATCTGCAAGGCCGGCTTGGGCGAGGTGGAGATCCACCTGCATCACGACAACGATACCGGCGAGAATTTCCGGTCGGCAATCGAGGAATTCAAGGCGCAACTTACCGTCCACGGATTTCTTTCGCAGAACCGCTACGCCTTCATCCACGGCAACTGGTCGCTGGACAACTCCCGGGCAGATGGCCGGTGGTGCGGCGTGAACGATGAGTTGAAGATCCTGCGTGAGACCGGCTGTTACGCTGATTTCACGCTGCCGAGTGCGCCGAGCGATTGCCAAACCAGCAAGGTGAACTCGATTTACTACGGGACGGAGGACGGCGGTCCAAAGTCACACGATACCGGTATTGATGTCGAGGTTGGCGGCAAGCCGAGCGGTGACCTGTTACTGATCCAAGGTCCGCTCGCGTTGAATTGGCGCGAGCGCAAGTGGGGAGTTCTGCCGCGCATCGAGCATGCGGACGTGGCCGGCGGAACTCGTCCCACACCGGCACGGATGGATTTGTGGGTGAAGCAGCGGATTGGCGTTCAGGGAAAACCGGATTGGATTTTTGTGAAGGTCCACACCCACGGTTGTCAGGAGCGGAATTTCACGGCGACCTTTGGCGAGGTTGCCGAGAAGATGCACTCCTACCTGCAAAGCCGGTACAACGATGGCGAGCGCTACCGGCTCCACTACGTTACCGCCCGCGAGATGTACAACCTCGTCAAAGCCGCCGAAGCCGGTCAGACCGGCGAGCCAAACGAGTACCGGGACTTTGTGCTGCCTCCGCCACCAGTTCGGTTGTAGCCGCGCTTGCCAAGCGCGGCCACAGTTGTAACATGCCGGCGTGCGAAAACTTTACCGGCTGGCAGTCGTTGTTCTCTTGTTGCAGATCATTCTGATCTGCCTCGGTCCTCCGCGCTTTCTGGAGGATTGGCTTAACCTCACCAACACCACCATCCCGCCCCAGCCGCGCTACGTTGTCGTCCTCGGCGGCGGGGGTGTGCCAAGCGGGACGACATTGCTGCGGTGTTACCACGCTGCGAAGATTGGTCGAGAATTCACGAACGCTGTCTTTGTCGTCGCATTGCCCACGGACGGTGATCCTGCCACGAGCAGCGTTGGCCGCATGCGGGATGAATTGGTTATGCGCGGCATACCGGGCGAAAGGATCCAGATGGAACACCGGGGCTTGGATACTCGTCAGCAAGCCGCCGGCGTTCGCACGCTGCTGGGTGAGGCGGCGCTGCATGAACCGGTAGTGGTGGTCAGCTCGCAATATCACGTGCGCCGGGCCGTGCTGCTTTTTCGCCGGGCTGGTTTTACGAATGTGACCGGCGTCACGGCGGATGACATCAGTGCTGAAGCTGATATTGGCCCTTGGGGTTGGCTCCGGTACGGCGTTTGGAGCAATGCTGTTGCTGAGATTCGAATCGCCCGGGAGTTGATTGCATTGGCCGGAGCGAAGTTCTCATGAACCTACTCGCCTTCCTGTTTCTGGCCGTCACGCCGCTGACCAAGCCGGTGCTGTTCAACACGCCGGAAGCCGATGCCATCGTCAGCAAGCTGCAGGTGTTTCCGCCGGATAATCCGTGGAACCAAGTCATCACCAACTGGCCGGTGCATCCGAACTCGCGCGCCATCATCGCGAGCATCGGCGACGACAAACCGTTGCGGTGCAACCCGGACATGAATTACGTGCTGGTGCCGCCCGGGCAGCACAAGGTACCGGTTCAGATCAAGGCGTACCCAGAGGAATCAGACAGAGGGCCATTTCCGGTACCCGACAACCTGCCTATCGAAGGCTGGCCGGTCGGGTTCCGTGGGCAGACTTTGGCGGACGTGCAGTTCGACCGCCGCAACCAGGGCGGTGACCGACATGCGATCATCGTCGATCCGATCAACCGCATCCTTTACGAGTTCTTCGCCACCCGCCGGACGGAACGAGGCTGGGAGGCGGACCAGGCCTCCGTGTTCGATTTGAAATCGAACAAGCTCCGACCGGACGGTTGGACGTCGGCCGATGCGGCCGGGCTGCCGATCTTCCCGGCCATTGTGCGTTACGATGAACTCAAGCGCGGCGAGATCCGGCATGCGCTACGGGTGACGGTGCGCAGGACGCGCCGGGCCTATGTCGCACCGGCTACGCACTATGCCAGCAGTCTAAGAGACGAAGACCTGCCCCGCATGGGCGAGCGGATCCGGTTGCGGCAGGACTTCGACGTGTCGCGGTTCTCACCGGAAGTGCGCACCATTCTCGTCGCCCTCAAGAGGTATGGGATGTTTGTCGCCGACAATGGAATCGAATGGGCGATTTCGGTGGCGCCTGACGAACGTATTCCAACCCTGCATCGCGGGCTGCGGCGCGTGACCGGGGCGGATTTCGAGGTTGTCGTGTCCCCGTGATTGCAGTATTAGTTGCCCCGCATGAGCGCAGAAACAATCGCCGAACAAGCCAAGCCCAAGCGCGTCAACCTGCGCCGCCCCGACATCATGGAGGCGGTTCGCGAGCAGGTGGAACAGCATTACCGGAGTCAGATCGTCGAAAAACTCCGACAGTACGGCGGCGTGCTCGAAGCCGGCGGCCTGAAGGTCCGGCTCGCGAAGGAATTTGGCTTTTGCTACGGCGTTGAGCGCGCGATTGATCTCGCGTATGCGGCGCGCAAGGTCTTCCCGGGGCAGCCGATCTACATCCTTGGCGAAATCATTCACAACCCGGAGGTCAACGAGCAGCTCATCGCGATGGACATCAAATTCCTCTCGGGACCGAACAAGAGCGCGGAGTTGGACGATTTGCGGCAGGACGACGTGGTGATCATCCCGGCTTTCGGCGCGCAGATGACGATCATGGAGAAGCTTCGGGCGAAAGGCTGCCAGATGGTGGACACCACGTGCGGTGACGTGATGAGCGTCTGGAAGCGCGTCACGCAAAACGCGAAGGAACATTTCACCTCCATCATTCACGGCAAGGCCAAGCACGAGGAGACGCTGGCGACAAGCTCCCGGGCCACGGCGAATACCAGCGGGCATTATCTCGTGGTGCTCAACCTGGAGGAGACGGATTACGTCTGCCGGTACATTCGGAGCGGCGGCAACAAGCCTGAGTTGTTACAGAAATTTGCTGGCGCGCATTCGCCCGGCTTTGATCCCGACGTGCATCTTGCTTCCATCGGCGTCGCAAACCAGACCACGATGCTGCGTAGCGAGACGGAGGAAATCCAAAACCGTCTCCGGCAGGCGATGATCGACCGGTACGGTGCGGCAGAGATCGAGAGACATTTCCGGATGTTCGACACCATTTGCGGCGCGACGCAGGAGCGGCAAGACGCGCTAATCAAGTTGTTGCTCGAACCGCTCGACATGATGATCGTCGTCGGCGGCTACAATTCCAGCAACACCTCGCACTTGGCGGAGATGAGCGAAGCCCGGGTGCCCACGTATTTCATTCGCAACGCCAGCAAGATGGTGTCGGCCAAATCGATCCTCCATTTCAACCTTCACAAGCAACAAGAAGTGCAGACGGCGGATTGGTTGCCGGCCGGTAATCTTTACGTCGGCATCACCGCCGGGGCATCCTGCCCGAACAACCTGATCGATGACACGGTGCGTCGGCTGTTCGAACTGCGCGGCGTGGACGTGGATGCGTTGATCGCGAAGATGGACGCGCAGTCTGCCGGCACTTGACCTGCTAACCAGTCGCACCCGTGGAAATTGCCCCCAACCAAGAGCTAAATCGTTTCGCTTAACATTATGGACAAAACGTTTTTTCAATTTCGTTCAGCTCCGCTCGCGGATATTGAACTTCCCAAACAGGTCAACGACCTTCGCGACCTCGCTTACAATCTCTGGTGGTCGTGGAATCCCCACGCCCGGCGGATGTTTAGCCACATCCACCCGACGCTCTGGGCGATCTACCGCAATCCGGTTGAACTGCTGATTAATATCGAGCCGCACCACTGGGAAGAGCTGATCGAAGACGAGATTTTCATGCAGATGTACCAGTCGGTGATGCACGACTACAAAAAGTACATGTCCTCGAAGGACACCTGGTTCGCCAAGAATCACCCGAACTACCGGGGCGGACCGTTTGTCTATTTCTCCACGGAATTCGGGTTACATGAATCTCTGCGCGTGTACTCCGGTGGCTTGGGCGTGTTGTCCGGTGATCATTGCAAGAGCGCGAGCGACCTTGGCTTGCCATTCATCGCGATCGGGCCGCTCTACAAGAACGGTTACTTCGAGCAGGAAATCGAGCCGGATGGTCGGCAGCAGCATTTCTATCCGGCCTACGACTTCTCGCGTCTGCCGATTCTGCCGTTGCTCGGCGATAACGGCCGGCAATTGCACGTCGGCGTTGAACTAGCCGACCGAGCCGTTCAAGTCCGCGTCTGGATTGCGCGCATCGGCCGCATCAACCTGCTCTTGCTCGACACCGACACGACCAAGAACAACCCCGCCGACCGTCCGATTACCGGCCAACTCTACGTCAGCGGACGCGAGATGCGCATCTGCCAGGAAATCGTGCTTGGTATGGGCGGGGCGCGCGTATTGGAAGCGCTCGGCATCCAGCCCGGTTGCTGGCACATGAACGAGGGCCATTGCGCGTTCCTCGGATTTGAACGGCTGCGCCCACTGCTCAAAGCCGGGACGTCGCTCGCAGACGGCCTGAAGGACATTTCCAAGAATTCCGTCTTCACCACCCACACCCCGGTACCGGCCGGCAACGAGCAATTCGATGTCGGGCTCGTGCGAAAATATTTCGAGTCCTACTGCGGCCAGACCGGTGCCGACCTCAACGACGTCGTGGCGACCGGCGCTGAGAATGGTTCGTACAACCTGACCGTCCTTGCCATCAAGCTTTCGACGTACCGCAACGGCGTCAGCAAGCTGCACGGCGACGTCAGCAACCAGATGTGGTCGCACCTCCACATCGGCAAATCCGGCAGCAAACCGATTCACGCCATCACGAACGGGATCCATACCGAGACCTGGCTCGGGTTCCGGTTGGCCGATCTGTTCGACAAGTATCTGACCCCGGCCTGGCGCGAGAACTTGATGGATGAACTCTTCTGGAAGCGCGGTGTGGCAAACATACCGGACGCTGATTTGTGGACGGTGCACGATCTCCAAAAAGATGCACTCATCCGCTTCGCCCGCGGCCGGATCCGCAACCAACTAGCCCGGCACGGCGCCTCCCCGGACGAACTCCGGTCGGTGGAGGAACTACTCGATCCCAAGGCGCTGACGATCGGATTTGCCCGGCGGTTCGCGACGTACAAGCGCGCCGACCTGCTCTTCCGCGACTTCGACCGGCTCCGCAGCATCCTGCGGAATCCCAACCGGCCCGTGCAGATGGTCTTCGCCGGCAAAGCGCACCCGGCCGACAAACCCGGTCAGGAACTCATCCGCCGCATCTTCGACGTTTCGCGCAACAGCGACTTGCGCGGCAAACTTGTCTTCGTTGAAAACTACAACATGCGCGTCGCCCGGATGCTCGTCCAAGGCGTCGATGTCTGGCTCAACAACCCCCGGCGTCCGCACGAAGCCAGCGGCACATCCGGCATGAAGGCCGCCTGCAATGGCGCGCCGAACTTCTCCATCGCCGACGGTTGGTGGTGCGAGGCAGCGGACCACGGCAAGAACGGCTGGACGATTGGCGAGGGCAAGGAGTTCGACAATCCCGAGGAGCAGGACGCGCACGACAGCGAGTCGCTGTACAACCTCCTCGAAAACGAAATCGCGACCCGGTACTACAAACGCACAGCGGAGGGCTTGCCGAGCGAGTGGGTCAAGACGATGAAGGCGAGCATCGCGACGATCACGCCGCGGTTCAGCACGTCGCGGATGGTGCGCGATTACGTCGAGGAAGCTTACCTGCCGGCGGCCAAGCGCGGCGGAGCCTCGTTCGCCGCAGCCGTCGCCGAGCAGACTTGGTAATCAGGCCACGCCGAGGCGGCGTTGGGCGGAGAGGACGGTGTTGTGCATCAGCATGGCGATGGTCATCGGTCCAACACCACCGGGGACAGGCGTGATTAGGCTGGCCTTGTCTTTTACCGCGTCGAAATCCACGTCGCCGACCAACTTGCCGTCGACCCGATTGATGCCGACGTCGATCACAACAGCACCCTCCCGGACCATGTCCGCTTTAACGAATCGCGTCACTCCGATGGCGGCAACGAGGATGTCGGCCGACCGGCAGATGCCCGCGAGATTCTGACTGCGGGAGTGGCAGACGGTGACGGTGGCGTTGGCATTCTTCGCTTTCGCCGAGAGAATCAGCGAGACCGGTCGCCCCACAATCCGGCTGCGACCGACGACGACCACGTGGGCACCCTCGATCTTCACACCACTGCGGATGAGCAGTTCGTGGACGCCGGCTGGCGTACACGGTGCAAAGCCGGTCAGGTCGCCCAAAGCAAGTTTACCGACGTTCAACGGATGAAAACCATCAACGTCCTTGGTTGGGTCGATAGCCGCGAAGATCGCGTCCTCGGAAATCTGCGCCGGCAGTGGTGACTGGACGAGGATGCCGTGAATGCTGCGCTTGAAGTTCAGGTCATTGATGATGGCGAGCAACTCGCCTTGGCCGGTCGAGGCCGGCAGGTTGATCCGCTCGCTGTGCAACCCGAGCCGGGCGCACATCTTGTCTTTCATCCCGACGTAAGCGGCGCTGGCAGGGTTGTCACCGACCAGAACGACCGCGAGGCCGGGAGTGACCTTATGATCGGTCTTGAGACGCTGGACGGCGGCCGCCGTCTCCTGATTGATTTGCTCGGCGATCGCTTTGCCGTCGATCAGCTTGGCGCTCATGCCTCGTCACCAAACGATGTCGACGCGGTCGACGATGATGATGGGGTACCGGTCGCCGCGCTTCCACTTCTCGTTGCCCTGGACGCGGACGGTCTTGCCGATGTAGCGGTCGAGATTGATGTCCGGTGACTCCAAGAAATCCCGCCGGTGTTGGAGGCGGTTCTTTTCCTCGGTCATGAGTTGGTAAGGCGCGATGTCGCGACCGGATGACTGGAGGATGCCGGTCTTGATGACGTATTGGACTTGGACGTCTGGATCGGTGCTCACAACTTTCACCTCGGTCGCTGCCGGCGCTGGCGGCAAGGGAGCCGCAACCGGTGGCGTGACGACTTCAGTGACAGGCGCCGGGGCTGGCGGCGGGGCGATTTCGATCAAGTCAGCCGAAACCCAGCCGGTGCAGTTGGCGGTCGGCTTGATTTGCGACCATTCGCCGACGGTCTTGACGACTTCGACCTTCTCGCCCTTGGCGAGCTTGCCGATGTCGCGGTAGTTGGTTCCCGGACCGGAGCGGACGTTGATGCCATCCGCGGTCGCGGCGCCGCCGCTCACGAGTTTGGACGAGACAAACGCCTTGCCGCTGGCCGGCAGCGCAACTTGCAACCATTCGCGGGTCTTGCCGCCTTCGGTGACGGACTTGCTGCCGCGCACATCGACGCTGTCGCCCTTGTTCAGTTGCGCCACCACTTCGGCGCCGGTGCTGGGACGCGACCGGACATTGACCCGGTCACCCTTGACGGTTCCGTTGCCGGTGACGTTGGCCACCGCAGTGACGGGGGCCGCGCCAGAATCCGCGCGCACGGTGACGGCGGCGACGACCAAGATTGCGAAC
>OMJI01000279.1 GCA_900299315.1 Verrucomicrobiota bacterium
ACGCCGACGGCATGCATGCCGGCGGCTCTGGCGGTGCGCATGTCGGTATCGGTATCACCGAGGTAAAGCCACTGGGCCGGTGGGATCCCAAGTTCCTGCGCGATCTGGAGCGCAGCGGTCGGGTCGGGCTTGAGCGGCACGTGGGCGAGTTGGCCGCGGACGGCGGCAAAGCCGGTGTCCGGAAAATACCGGGCCACGACTTCCTTCGTGAAGTGGTCCGGTTTGTTCGACAGCACGGCGAGGCTGTGGCCGCGCTTGGTAAGCGCGGCCAGCAACTCCGGGATTCCCGGATACGGCTGGGTCTCGTCGTACCGGTGCTCGTCGTAATGTGCGCGCATGAGTTTCAGACAATCGTCGAGCAGGTGTTGTTTATCGGCCGGCAACGCCCGCTGGCAAAGGGTCCGGGCGCCGTCGCCGACGAAGTACCGGTATGCGGCACGGGGATGAGTGAGGCAGCCGAGGGTGACGAGGGCGTGGTTGGTGGCGTTGGCGAGGTCGGCGAGCGAATCGATCAAGGTGCCGTCGAGGTCGAAGAGCACGGCGCGAAAATGTTTTTGCATGAATGTATCCTACACAGACCGGTGCGGTTCTGCTACTCTCCGCGCCATGAAATTCCTTTGGATTGGTGCATTGTTGGCCGCATCGGTCACGGCGGAGGCGGGTTGGTTTGACCGGGGCACGAACGTCGATGTCAGCGAGCAACTCAGCAAGCTGTTTGGCGCAAACACCGCGTTCACGGCGACCGCGCAAGTCAGCGTCACCGGCCGCGTGGGACAGAACAAGCAGGCCGCCGAAATCGAATACGCGTATCTCGACGGCAAGATGCGGGCGGAAATCAACATGGCCAAGACCAAAGCCGGCCAGAAGCATGCCGAAGCGATGGACCAGATGGCGATGATGGGCATGGATCGGATGGTGAACTTGATCGTGCCGGACAAGAAGAAGGCGTACGTCATCTACCCCGGGTTGCGGTCGTATTGCGAGATGCCCACGACCACGCCGACGGGGCAGGCCGGTACCCCGCCGACCGTGACGCGCAAGGAACTCGGCCGGGAGATGGTCGAGGGGCATCCCAGCATCAAGACGCTCGTTACCATCACCGAGGCGAATGGCCAGAAGTACGAAGTCACCTCCTGGGAGGCGACCGACTTGAACAACTTCCCGGTCAAGTGCGAGCTGCAACAAGGCGGCGACACCGTGGTGACCATCTTCAAGAACATCAAACTGGATAAGCCGGCGGTCTCCCTGTTCGAGGTGCCGGCCAATTTCAAACAATACAGCAGCATCGACGAAATGATGATGGGCGCCGTCCAGCAGATGATCGGCAAGTAACATGAAGAAATCAGCACAACGCACCTGGGGCGGCCGGTTCTCCACCGGGCCAGCGGAGGCCGTGAAGAAATTCACCGAGAGCGTCAGCTTCGACTGGCGGCTCTACAAGCACGACATTGCCGGCTCCATCGCGCACGCGAAAGGCTTGGTAAAGGTCGGCATCCTGACCAAGGCGGAGGCCGGTAAGATCGTTCGGGGACTGCGGGCGATTGAGAAGAAGATCGAGGCCGGTACGTTTGAGTGGAATCCCGACGCCGAAGACGTCCACATGAACATCGAGGCCGCCTTGGGCCCGGTCGGGCGCAAGCTGCACACGGCGCGAAGCCGGAACGATCAAGTCGCGACCGACCTGCGGCTGTGGGTCCGGGATGCCCGGGTGCAGGCGGTCCATGCCTGCCGGGCGTTGATGCGGGCCTTGGTGACGCTGGCTGAGAAAAATCGGGATGTCGTGATCCCCGGCTACACGCACTTGCAACGGGCGCAGCCGGTATTGTTGGCGCACCATCTTCTCGCCTACGTCGAGATGCTCCACCGGGATGCCCAGCGGTTCATCATCAATGCCGACCTCGAATCACCGCTCGGCTCCGGTGCGATTGCCGGGAGCACGTTGCGGCTCGACCGGCAGTTCGTCGCGCGGGAGTTGATGTTTGCCAGTCCGACGCAGAATTCGATGGATGCGGTGGCCAACCGGGATTTTGTGTTGGGCTATCTGTTCGCCGCCGCGATGGCGGGAATGCACCTGTCGCGGTTGGCGGAGGACTTGATTTTGTGGTCGAGCGCGGAGTTCGGCTTTGTTCGGATCGGCGACGCGTACACCACCGGCTCGTCGCTGATGCCGCAGAAGAAGAACCCGGACATCTGCGAACTCGTCCGCGGCAAGACCGGTCGGCTCTACGGTAATCTCATCGCCGTGCTGACGACGATGAAGGGGCTCCCGCTTACGTACAACCGCGACATGCAAGAGGACAAGGAGCCGTTGTTCGACAGCGCGGACACGTTGCTCGCGTCGTTGCGGGTGCTGGCGGACATGCTGCGGGATGTGAAGGTCAACAAGGCCCGTTGCGAAGCGGCTGCCGGTGATCCGTTGCTGCTGGCGACTGATCTCGTGGATTTCCTCGTGAAGAAGGGCGTTCCGTTCCGGGAGGCTCATCACAAAGTCGGGGCGCTCGTGGCGGAATCCGAGAAGACCGGGCTGGCGTTGCCGCGAGTTGCTTCCAAGAAGTACGGGCCGGCAGCGGCGCGAGTGTTCCACGTGCGGCGGGCGTTGGCCGCGCGGAAGGCGATTGGCGCGCCGTCGCCCCAGAATGTCACGGCGCAGATCGCCCGCTGGAAACGCCTCTTGAACTGAATGATTCTGGGCGTCGAGATCGGAGGCACCAAACTCCAAGTCGCGGTCGGCAACCGGGGCGTTCGCCTGCCCGTGAATCGCCGGGCCGGTCGGGCCGGTATCCTGCGGCAATTGGACGAGGCGATACCGCCGCTCTTGCCGGGAGTCACGCGGA
>OMJI01000280.1 GCA_900299315.1 Verrucomicrobiota bacterium
CAGATTTCCGTCGGGCCTTTCTTGAACGATTGCAGGTGATATTGCAGGTGGTCGAAGATCACGCCGGAGAACGTGTGATAAACGCCGTCATCGATGTAGTAGCACAGCTTCCCGTCGCGGCGGGCTTTGCCGATGATCTTCGAGATCGCCGTGCCGGCCGACGCCACCATGAACCGACCGGGTTCGGCGAGGATCTGGATGTCTTTCGGGAACAGCCGGTCGATCTCGCGGTTGATGAGCCGGGCGAGGTCGCGGAACGGTTTCACCGTTGCGTCGTACGGGGCCGGGAAGCCGCCGCCGATATCGATCAAGTTCATCTTCGCGTAGCCGCGGTCTTTCGCTTCCCGGAAGATGTTGGCGGCGAGACTGAGCGCGGCGACGTAATTCTCAAAGTTCGTCGTCTGGCTGCCGACGTGGAAGCTGAGCCCCTCGACGGTGAGCCCGGCTTCGTGCGCCGCGAGGATGAGATCCACCGCCTCACCGGGTGCCGCGCCGAACTTGGAAGAGAGTTCCACCATCGCGCCGGTATTCGGCACCTTCAGTCGCAACGCCAACCCGGCACGGGGGGCGTACTTCTTGATCTTCTTGATCTCTTCGAGGTTGTCGTACGTCACCAAGGGCCGGTACTGATCAAGTTCCTGGAGTGTCTCGGTCGCCTTGATTGGGTTGGCGTAGATGATCTTGTCCCAAATCCAGTCCTGCCTTTCCTTGGCCGGCAGGTCCTTGATGTACTCGTACACGACCCGGAACTCCGGCAGGGATGCCACGTCGAAACTCGCCCCGGCCTCGAACAGCGTCTTCACAATGGCCGGTTCGGGGTTGGCCTTCACGGCGTAGTAGGCTTGGACGCGCGGCAGGTACTTCTTGAACACGGCGTAGTTCCGCCGCAACTCGGCGTGGTCCACCACGAACAACGGCGTGCCGTGTTCCTTGGCGAGCTTCTTGAGTGCGCTGCGTGAAATCATCTCAGTTTCCGTCCGCGATCAGGAAGTTCTTGAACTGCCAGACATCGCTGCGGTCGAGGCTGGGGTCGTTGTAGCCATTGAAGGCGTTCGTGTAGTGCTTCAGCGGCGTCCAGTCCGACGGTTTGGAGATGAACTTGCCAAGGTAGGGCTTGGAGACCTTGAGGATGTACTCGTGCGGCAAGTCATCCGGTACCACCACGCCCCGGGCGGGATTCTGAATCATCCACATCGTCGCTGCGATGACGGAGATGGCCACCTGCATCGTCGTCGCGTTCTGGTGCGGCACGAGCCGACGGGATTCCTCGATGCTCAGGTCGCTGCCGGTCCACCATGAGTTGAACGGATGTCCCATCAACAACGCGCCGAGGATGTCGGCGCCGCTGGTGATTTCATCGTTCAGGATGCGTTGCTTCTCCGGTAGCTTGTAATCGTAGCCGCGCAACTCGTTCAGTGACGCGATCGCCACGTCGGCAGGGCAGTACGCGTAATGCACTGTCGGCCGGTAAACCGCCTTGCCGCCTTCCCAGACCGTGAGCCGGTCGGAGATCGTGAACGCCTCGCCGTGGCGGACGACCATGCCGTGGATGCAATAGTTCGGCACCCACGACCGGACCCAGGTGTTGATGCCCATGCGCGCAAGGCAGATCTGGTTGCGCGGACCTTCGGCGTGTTCGTAGGCGAGGGCCGGCAACTCCTTCTCGTGCGTGCCCCAGCCAAGTTCAGCCGTCGTGGTGCCTTCCTCGCGGAAACCCTCGACGCTCCACGTGTTCACAAACTCGTTCACCTGCTTCGGCTTGTTTGTGATCTGCGTGTCGCGCTCGCTGCAATGGATCACCTTCACGCCCAGCTTCCACGCGAGGCGATTGAACTGCTGGTCCTTCATCGACTGCTGAATTTCCTCGGCCAGCGCCCCGGCAACCTTCTTTTCCGCCAGCGCCCGCTTGCCGATGTCCAGCAACCCTTGCTTGGTGAAATGCGAAATTAGCCCTGGATTCGCGCCATGCTCCAGCACCGCCGTCGGGCCGGGGTCGGACCATCCGCTGATCATCCGGCGCAAATTCATGTGCCGCCAGTAGAGCGTCATCTTCTGCGGTGGCGCGTCCTTGGCGTTCTCGTACGGGTCCCAAAGTTCGACCGACGTGTTGATGTAGAGCACGCCGTTGTCGTGGCACCACTGGAGGATCTCGCAACAATCGATGTTCCACGCGAGGTCGATCAGCACGTCACCGGCGCCGAGATATTTCCCAAGCAGCGCCCCCATGTTGTCGCGCGTCACGCGCTTGCGGAGGAACTTCACGCCCTTCGCAATCCACGGTTTCAGAATGCCGCGCCGGTCCTCGAAATCCATCACCGTCACATTCTTCAACGGCATCTTGATGTGCTTCGCCAAAATCGGCAACGCGCACTGCGCCACCGCGCCATACCCGACAAATACAATTCGCTTGTTGAACGAAATCATTTCATCTCCTTGAAAATTCGCCGCTGCATATAGTCGGAAACCGCCGCGCCTGACAAGTGCGAATTGATTGCTTTTGCGGTGGGGTTCTGTTAGGGACGACAACGCTATGGGCGAATTCGATGGGCTGTTTTGTGACATGGGTAGTCTGGCTCGTTTGTCGGCGGCAAAGACGCGGTCCATCAGCGCCGAGAACTTTACCGGTGAAAAGAGTAAGGGCGGCATGGCCACGGAGGGTACCGGCCAGAACTGTGCGCGCGATCTCGGTCAAGGTTGGAAAATTTCTCCGTCGGTCAGCATCGCGCCGGGCACGACGTTCACGCTGGCTGACATCAACGGGCCGGGCGCCCTCCAGCACATCTGGATGGCTGGCACCTGGCATCCCCGCTTCAACATTCTGCGCATCTACTGGGATGGACAAGAGCAACCCAGCGTTGTTTGTCCCCTCGGCGATTTCTTCTGTAACACGCTGGGTCGGTATGTCCCCCTGAGCTCACTCGCCGTCTGCCTCAACCCCGGCAGCAGCGGCGCGCTGAATTGCTTTTGGCCGATGCCGTTTCGGAAGCGCTGCCGGATCACGATCGAGAACATTCACACCGAGCCGGTCGTCTTATATTACCAGATTGACTATGCGCTCGGGCCGGTCCCGGAAGAGGCTGTGTATTTCCACGCCCAGTTCCGCCGGGTTAATCCGCTGCCTTACAAGGAGGTGTGCATGATTGTGGATGGCATTCGCGGTCGCGGTCAATACGTTGGCACGTACTTGTTTTGGGGCGTCAACAACAACGGTTGGTGGGGCGAAGGCGAAATCAAGTTCTACATGGATGGCGACAAGGAGTTCCCCACGATCTGTGGCACCGGCACTGAGGACTACTTCCTCGGCGCCTACAACTGGGATGTCGGCGGCAAGTATGTCGAGTACAGCGGCCCGTACGCCGGTATGTTCCAAGTCTTGCGACCGGACGGCACGTATCAGTCGCAACACCGGCACGCCATGTATCGCTGGCACATTCCCGACCCCATTCGCTTCGACCGTGATCTGAAGGTCACCATCCAGGCGCTTGGCTGGCGGAGCGGTGGCCGGTATTTGCCGATGCAAGACGATATCTCCAGCGTTGCCTATTGGTACCAGACTTTGCCCACCGCACCTTTCCCGCAGTTGCCGGACAAAGATTACCTCGAGATCATCTGACGGGTCGCAGTGAACCGGTAGAGTCGCTCCTTACGACCCAGCTTCTGGATTGGCGAAACGACGCACTCTGTGTACAACCGACGCATGGTGACCGGGAATCGCAGAACGCGTTGGCGCAGCCGGCTCTTCGCGCCCATCGACGGTGCGTCGCTGGCGGTGTTCCGGATGTGTTTTGGCGGCATCATGCTCTACGAGATGCTGGCGTTTCTGTTTTCGGGTGACGTCTATTGGCACTTCGTGGCGCCCCAGTTTCACTTCTACTATCCCGGCTTCAGTTGGGTGAAGCCGTGGCCGGGGTGGGGGATGACGGTGCATTTCTGGGTCTTGGCGGTGCTGGCGGCGCTGGTGATGGTGGGGCTGTGGTACCGGGTCAGCATCGCGTTGTTTTGCATTGGCTGGACGTACGTCTTCTTGCTCGAAGCGACGGAATACCTCAACCACTTCTACCTGATTTGTCTGATCAGTTTCCTGCTGATCTTCATACCGGCGCATCAGGTCTGGTCGGTGGACGCGTGGCGGCGGAAACGGGATCCATTCGTGCCGGTGTGGAGTTTGTGGTTGCTGCGGGCGCAACTGGGCATCGTGTACTTCTACGCCGGTGTCGCGAAGATCAATCCGGACTGGTTTCGCGGCGAGCCTCTGCGCTCGTGGATGACGGAGTTGACCCACCGGCCGATCTTGGGCGCGCTTCTTCATGAAGAATGGATGGTGATGCTCTTTGTTTACGGCGGATTGATGCTGGATTTGTTCATCACGCCGCTGCTGTTGTGGCGGCGGACGCGACCGGTCGCCTTTGTGGCGGTAAGTGTGTTCCACCTCACGAACGCGACCGTCTTCGGCATCGGCATCTTCCCCTGGATGATGCTGACCACGACGTTTTTGTTTCTCGAACCCGGTTGGCCGCGGCGACTGGTCGCCCGCCCTGCAGCGGCCGCCGTCCCGGCGGCGTTTCCCTATCGGCCCCGGACAGTTCAACTGCTGGCGATCTATCTGGCGCTCCAAATCCTCCTCCCGCTCCGGCATTTCCTTTATCCCGGTGAGGTGAGTTGGACAGAAGAGGGCCACAAGTTTTCGTGGCACATGAAACTTCGCCAGAAAGAAGCGACGGCGAAGTTCTGGGCCACCGACCGACTGACGGGGCGGACGTGGCTGGTCGCGCCTGAGGATTACATCACCCTCCGGCAGTACGTCCGCATGTCCACGCGACCAGAACTGATTCTCCAGTTCGCTCACCACATCGCTGAGGATGAGGCGCGGCACGGTCGCGGCGAAGTCGCCGTGCGCGCGGAAGTCGTCGCTTCGCTCAACTCGCATCCGCCGCAGGCGCTGATCGATTCGAATGTGAACCTCGTCGCGCAAACCGATTCGTGGCGACCGGCGGCGTGGATCGTGCCCTTGAAGGAGTGACCATGCGCGGTCGTGGCGCTGCCGAGAATCCGCCCAACCGGTTCGAGTTGCTCAGCGTCGAACGCGATCCGGCCAGTGACCAACCGGAAGCTGTCGGGCTGCACACGCAGTTCTACCGGGATAACTCCCGGTCAATCATCACCTACAACGACAGCCCGGACATTCCTTTCAACGCCAGCCTCAATCCATACCGGGGCTGTGAGCACGGTTGCGCTTATTGCTATGCCCGGCCGTATCACGAATACCTCGGCCTCTCTCCCGGGCTCGATTTCGAAACCAAAATCATCGTGAAAGAAAACGCGCCGGAATTGTTGCGGCGTGAATTGTCATCCCCGCACTGGAAGCCTCAGACGCTGTCGCTGAGCGGAGTCACCGATCCGTACCAGCCGGTCGAGCGCACACTTCAGCTGACGCGGCGCTGTCTCGAAGTGCTCGCGGAATTCCGCAACCCGGTCGGCATCGTGACCAAGAACCAACTCGTCACACGTGATCTCGATTTGCTGGCTGAGCTGGCGAAGTACCGGGCCGCAGTTGTTTACCTCAGCATCACCACGCTTGATGCCGAACTGGCCAGACTCATAGAACCGCGAACCACCCAGCCAGCCGCCCGGCTCCGCGCGATCAGCGAGTTGGCGCACGGGGGTGTGCTGGTTGGGGTCCTCGTTGCACCTGTCATTCCCGGCCTGACCGACCATGAACTGCCGGCGATCTTGAAAGCGGCGGCGGACGCCGGCGCACGATTTGCCGGTATGGTGCCGCTGCGGTTGCCTCACGCGGTGAAGGACATTTTCACCGCATGGCTGGAACGAAACTTCCCCGATCGCCGCGAGAAAGTACTCGGCCAGATCCGGTCGCTGCGCGGCGGTAAACTGAACGAGGCCGCCTTCGGCAAGCGCATGACTGGTGAGGGGATTGTCGCGGAACAACTCGCCCAACTCTTCACCGTCGCGAACCGACGGGCCGGTCTGGCGGATTCGAGTCCGGAGCTTTCCGCTGCTTCATTCCGGCGACCCGGTGGCCGGCAGTTGGAGATGTTTTGAGGTCTACTGGCAGTAGCACTGACAGCCCGTGAGAAGCACCGGGATCAGGAGCAACAGGAAGGGGAAGAGTGACATGGTGCCGGTTGATAGCAGGCACCGGCAGGCTTGGCAAGCGGTCACCGGCGGACGAAGGTTAAGACGTCGGAGACGACGAACTGGAATTTTCGCTCATGCTCCCGGATGAGAAACGGCAGGTCGCGTCGGCGCTTGAGGACGAAGGCCGGGGCCAGAAGCTTGGGAAGTTCCCCGGGCTGAATCCAATACCGGCGGGCCGTGTATTGCGTGAGCCAGGAGTAGGGCGTGGCCAAGACAAGTTGACCGCCGGAAAGCACTAACTCCGGCAGGTGGGCGAGGAACTGCCGGGGGTTCGGTAGCCGGCAAATCAGGTTTACGGCGAGCACCACGTGATATTGGCCGGTAACGGTCATTGCGTCGCCGACGCGGAACTTGATGTGCCGGGACTTGGTGTGTTGCCGAGCGGCGCGGATGAATTGCCGGGAGTTGTCGATGCCGGTGGCTTCATCGACGACTTTGGCGAGTTCGTGTGTCAGTCCGCCGACAGCGCAGCCCAAGTCGAGTCCGCGTGTTGGACTGGAAAAGTGGAGCGGCAGGAGACATTCCCGGACGATCCGGCGGTGGAAGTGGAACGCCGCCTTTGGCGCGAACGGGTACGGACAAAGCTCGCGAGGTGAGCCGTAATGGAAGAGCAAATATTCCGCGAGGTACCGGCGCGTTTCGTAGGGGTTCACAACGCAACGCTCTTCACGAAGTCGGTGGGATTGTAATGTTCGATGAGCAGTTTCTCAGTGCCACCCTTGTGGAGCCAGACGCCTGTGACGTCGATCTCCGGGGTTTTGTGGGGCGCGAATAGAATGTCCTCGTGAGTCGCGTTGCGTTTGTTGAGGAACTTGGCCGGGCCGAGCGAGCCACCAAGATGGTCGCTGCGGCCAGTGGCGACGTGGAACGTGCCGAGAATCTTCTCGTCCTGAATATCCGCGCCTGCGACCGGCAGGTCTTGAGTTCCCAATCCGAGTTCGCCCAATTCGCCGGTGGCGGGATCGCTGCGGAATCGTTCGAGTGCCGCATTCACCGTGGCTTGCTCGCCGCGGAGGAGGGTGACGTCCTTGACCCGGCAATCCGCAACATGCATGACGCCAAGCGTCCCGTCCTTGAACCGGTGGGGAAACTGGCCATGCGCACCGGTCGGCACCCAGTAGATTTCTCCCGCCGGCAGATTTGCGATTTCGCCGGGCGTGCGACAGAGTCCGTGGCTCTTCTGCGCTTCCTGACGGCCAAGCTCCAGCGTCAGCCGGTAGCGCTGGCCGAGCGTGTCGAACTCGACCACCACGTCGTCAGCCCGCGTGAGTGCCTGCCGGAAGCGTTCGGCTTTTTGGGAGACATCGTTGTAATTCTTGGAGAGACCGGTTTCGAGGATGATGCGGTTGCAGCCGTGCATGGTGGCGCCGCGGAAACCGAGTTGCTTGGCAATGGCCGTGATGGGAGCGGTCGCCGAGTAGGTGCTGAGATAGAGAACAATGTCGAGGTTCGGCAGGATCTCGTTCACAAGATCCAGACTTTGGCCACGGAGATTGTAAGCCACCGGCGGGAGGTCCAAGTTGCTGCCGCCGGTGGGTTCGTAAGCGTAGAAGCTGACCGCGCTGAGACCAAGTGCAGTTCGTTCATCCAGCAACCGCCGGTAGAACACCTCGTAGGCGATGCGCCGCGACGTCCACGGGCGGTCGTTGAGGAAATTCAAGGTGGCGATATCTTGTGGCCTATCGAGATCGATAAACACTCCCACGCGTTCGCCCGGGCGGGGCGCGAAGACGGTGGTCATGAGTTGGGACAGATCAAAGTTCAATTCGTGCATGGGAATCTCCTCGGCTAGGATGAAGTGAATCGCCCCGTGGTTTCAAGCGGACAAATTAGCGGTTGAAAAATTTCGCGCGGACGGTACTCTTCGACGCGCTTTCGGAGCCAGGGTAGCTCAGTGGTAGAGCAGGGGACTCATAAGCCCTTGGTCGCGAGTTCGACTCTCGCCCCTGGCACCATCTTTTCCCGTATTCGAGGATGCAACAGTGCAATCCTGCGAAACATCTCACTTCTCTCCCGCCAAAACACCAAAAATTCGTGGTTTTTCATCTGGCAGCGTGACTGCTTGGCAAGGAGGTGTTCGTTCAAGGGAAATCAGGGAAAGGATACTATGAAGTATTTGGGAGTCGTACTGGCCGCCCTCTTGTTCGGGGCGTCAGCTGGCCAAGCTGCTCAGGTTCGCTTCCGCATCGCTCTGCGAGGTACGGTGCAGACCGCTCAGGGAGTCACGACGCTGACCGACCAGAGCCTCGTTTCCATGTCCGGGAATGCGCTGGTGTTGATGCTCGATGTCGACGCCGGTGTCGTTGCCATCGAAGAGTGGAATTCAAGTCTCACGACGGAGATCGACCGGGATCCCGTCTTGTCCGGTACGCAGGCGTTGATGGAAAACTTCCGGATGGCCACCATTACCGGACGCGGTTCGCAGTTCATGGCCAACCTCGAAATGGTGGACGTGGACTGGAATCACGATGGCGTGGAAGACACCGACGGCGATTTGCAGATTATCGGAAGGCTGATCTACAACCGTGACGGCGCATTGATGCGAGTGACCGGCCAACTGATCGGGGTGTTGAATGACCCGATCAACGGCGCCGGTGGCGGTGTAGCGAAGGTGTTTCGGGGCACTCTGCGGACCATTGGACCTGCCTTCTGATTGCATCGTGACCGGTGGCAGGCTATATCGGCGGCGTGAGCCAGCCTCGATTTCTCTTCGTGCGCGGTGGCGCCATCGGCGATTTCATCATGACGCTGCCGGCAATCGGGGCAGTTCGTGAGCGATGGCCGGAGAGTCATATCGAGATTCTTGGGTACCCACACATCATCGAATTGGCGAATGGCCGGTACTACGCCGACGCTACCCGCTCAATTGAGGCTCGCGCGCTGGCGCAGTTCTTTGTGTCCGGTGGCTCGCTCGACAGTGCTTTGGTGGACTACTTCGGTAGCTTCAATGTGGTGGTTTCGTACCTCTATGACCCGGACGAAGTCTTCGCCGAGAACATCCGTCGTTGTGGCGTGCGTCAGTTGATCACCAGCTCGCCGCGTGTGACGGAGTCCCCGGCCGCGCAGCACTACTGCAAGCCACTGGAGGCGCTTGCTCTGTACGTGGACAAGCCTCAGCCACGACTTTTTCCGAGTCAGGCCGACCGCGACGCGGCCGAAAGGTTCTTGGCAGGTTACGGGAGCGGTCGAAGAATTGCGGTCGTCCACCCCGGTAGTGGCGGAGAGAAGAAGAACTGGCCGGCTGAGAAGTTTGGAGAGATCTGCCGGTGGTTGATGGATTCGACTTCTCTACTGGTCATACAAGGAGAAGCGGATGAAGAGGCCGGGCGCCAATTGGTCAAGATTCTGGCTGGTCGCGAGTTTCGCTGGGCGAAGGGACTCAAGCTCGTGGAGTTGGCAGCAGTCTTGCAGAGAAGTGCGGTTTATGTGGGAAATGATTCTGGAATCACTCATCTTGCCGTGGCAGTTGGTGCGCCGACCGTTGCGATTTTTGGCCCGAATTCCAGCTCGCTCTGGCATCCGGTCGGCGAACGAGTCCGGGTGGTTTCGATGGGGACAGATGATGTTGCCCAAGTGCGGCGGGCGGTTGACGAGGTTGTTGCCGCTTGAAGTCCTTGCGCCGCAAGCCATTTGGCTTGACGCTTCTTGGAAGGCCCGGTAGAGTGGAGATGCTGGCAGGGAGGCTGGATGCGCGATCAACGACTGGATAAGAATATTGGACGGGTTGAGGAGTTTATCGAGCTTTGGAAGCAGTTGAGCCAGTTTTTAGATCGGGGGTTGCGCGGCGGTACGTTTACGGATGAGGAAGAGGGGCAGTTCCTCCAGTTGAAGAGCCAGATTGCCCAGCAGTATGAGTTGTTGATGACGACGTTGGGAACGGAGGCGGAGCGGGATGACAAGGCGCTGCGCCTGTTGAACAACACACCAAGCCTGATGTCGTTCAAAGATTTGCGCGAAGGGATGGACAAGCGCCTGACGTCGGAGTGGCACAGCACGTATATTTCGCTGCAAGCGTTGCTCGGCCGGTTGAAGGGACGGCAGGCTCAACTCGCGAGTATCAATTCGTTTGCGGTGGCGATGCGGGGTGTGTTCGCGAATCCGCTCGTGTTGGTGTTCGTGGCGCTCATGGCAGGATACGGGGTGTACCGGCTCGCGGACGATATCATCCCGAAAATCATCAAGGTCGTCGAAGAGGGAGAGAGAAAATGACAAAACGTGACTTGGTCATTCGCATCAGCAATGAAACCAACATGATCCAGCAGGACGTGTTGATGGTCGTCCAGAAGACGCTCGACTACATCACCGAAGCCCTCGTGAAGGGCGAAACGGTGGAATTGCGCAACTTCGGCGTATTCGAAGTGAAGTTGCGCAAGCCGCGCGTGGGGCGCAATCCCAACGACCCCGGTAAGGACGTCCAGATTCCTGCCCGGGCAGTCGTCAAATTCAAGCCCGGCAAGGAAATGCGCGAGGAAGTTCTGCGGCTCACCACCACATACAAACCGCCCGCGCCACCACCCGCAAACTGACGATACGCCACATCACACCTTGGCAGGGGCGAGGTTCTCTCGCCCCTGACTTTTCATGAACGCACTCCCCGGCTTTCGCGATTTTTACCCTGAGACGCTCGCCGTTCGGCGCTACCTCTTCGACAAGTGGCGCACGACGGCAATCCGGTACGGCTTCCGGGAATACGATGGTCCGCCGCTCGAGCCGCTCGACCTCTACCGGCTGAAGTCCGGTGACGAGATCGTGAAGCAACTCTACAACTTCATCGACAAGGGCGAGCGTGAAGTGGCGCTCCGCCCCGAGATGACGCCCACGCTGGCGCGGATGGTCGGCGCAGGTCACCGCAACTACAAGAAGCCGATCAAGTGGTTCGCCATCCCCCAGCTATTCCGGTACGAGAAACAACAGCGCGGCCGGCTGCGAGAACATTTCCAGTTTAACGCTGACATCATCGGCGAGACGGACGTCGGCGCAGACGCCGAGTTGATCGCGCTCGCGATCGACACTATGCGAAGCCTTGGACTCGCGGAGCAGGATGTTGTGGTCCGCGTCTCTGACCGCCGGGCATGGCATCGCTTCCTGACCGGCTTGGGAATTCCCGACGAGCAACTCTACACCGCGTTTCAAGCAATCGACAAAATGGAGCGTGAGCCGGTAGAGCAGACGCGCGCAAAGCTCGGCCCGGTAGCCGATCAAGTTCTGGAATTTGCCGGCCAGAAACATCCCAAGGATGAGTTGGGTCAACTATTCGCCCAGTTGGGTCCGCTCGCCAAGTTCTGCGAGGTGGATTTCAAGATCGTCCGTGGTCTGGCGTACTACACCGGTATCGTTTGGGAAATCCATGACCGGAAGGGCGAGTTGCGCGCCGTGGCCGGCGGTGGCCGGTATGACAATCTTCTGAAACTGGTCGGCGGCGTTGACCTGCCGGCGTTGGGCTTTGGGATGGGCGACGTGGTGCTGACCGAATTGCTCAAGGACCGCGGGTTGTTGCCGGCCTACAATGCCGGGCTGGATTGCTTCGTTGTGATCGCCGACGAAACGCTGCGCCTGCCGGCGTTGCAGATGATTCATGGATTGCGCGAGGCGGGGATTTCAGTAGACTACGCGCTCGCTTCCGACAAGGTTGGCAAACAGTTCCAGCTCGCCGCTGCGCTCGGGGCGCGGTTTGCTGTCGTCGTCGGCGCGCAAGAATGGCCGGGCGGCGAGGTGAAAGTAAAGAACCTGGCGACCGGCGTCGAGGAACGCGTGGCCGTCGCCGAAGTGGCAAAGAAGATTTCATGAAACGGACACATCATTGCAGTCAGTTGCGCGCGACGGACGTGGGGCACAAGGTGGCATTGGCCGGTTGGGTCCATGTGCGGCGCGACCATGGCGGAATTGTTTTCATCGATTTGCGGGACCGGGAGGGATTGACCCAGATCGTGTTCGATCCGCAACACAACAAACCCTCGTGGGAACTCGCGCAGGCATTACGCAGCGAGTTTGTTGTGGCCGTGGAAGGCGTCGTGCGCAGCCGACCGGCTGGAACTGATAACCCCAAGTTGCCGACCGGCCAGATTGAAGTGCTCGTGCACACGCTCGAAGTGCTCAACAGCAGCGAGACGCCGCCGTTTCAGATCGATGAGACGCAGGCCGGTGAGGATTTGCGCCTCCAGTACCGGTATCTCGACCTGCGGCGACCGGCCATGGCGAAGAACCTCATCTTGCGCCACAAGGTTGCGAAAGCGGTGCGCGATTATTTCGATGCCAACCGGTTCTTGGAAGTGGAGACGCCAATCCTGTTCAAGAGCACGCCGGAAGGTGCCCGGGAATATCTCGTCCCGTCCCGCGTGAACCCCGGCAAGTTCTACGCGCTGCCGCAGTCGCCGCAACAGTTCAAGCAGATGCTGATGGTGGCCGGCGTGGAGCGGTATTTTCAGATCGCGAAATGTTTTCGCGACGAGGATCTCCGGGCGGACCGACAACCGGAATTCACGCAGATCGACATCGAGATGTCATTTGTCACGCGCGACGATGTGTTGGCGATGATGGAGGGGCTCGTCGCACACATCTGGCAGGCGGCGCGGGGCGAGAAACTGCCGCTCCCATTCCAGCGGATGGCGTACAAAGATGTGATGGAGCGTTTCGGCAGCGACAAGCCGGACACACGGTTCGGGATGGAGCTCGTCGACTTCACGGAGGACTTCAAGGCGAGCGCGTTCAAGGTGTTCCGGTCGGCTGTTGATTCCGGTGGCGTCGTCAAGGCGCTGAATGCCAAGGGTCTGGCCGGTGCGACGCAGGGTCAGATTGAACAGCTCACCGAGACCGCCAAGAGTTTTGGCGCCAAGGGTCTCGCCTACATCAAGGTTGAGGCTGGCGAATGGAAATCGCCGATCGTGAAGTTCTTCAGCGAGGCCGAGAAAGCGGCATTGATCCAGAAGCTGAAGATCGAGGAAGGCGATCTCATTTTGTTTGGCGCCGACAAGCGTGAGTCCGTTTGGGAAGTGCTGGGCCGGTTGCGCCTCGTGGTGGCGGATATCTTGAAGAAGACCGGCAAGCTGACGGTGCGCGATGATCAATGGAATTTTCTGTGGGTGATTGATTTCCCGTTGCTGGAGTACCGGCCCGAAGAAGGAAAGTACTACGCCCGGCAGCATCCGTTCACCGCGGCGGTGCCGGAGGATGTCCACCTGCTCGACACCGACCCGCTCAAGGTGCGCGGTTCGCAGTACGATCTCGTCCTCAACGGCCAGGAGATGGCCGGTGGCTCCATCCGTATTCACCGACCGGACATGCAGAAGAAGATGTTCGAAGAGGTCTTGAAGATACCGGCGGACGTGGCGAAGGCCCGTTTCGGTTACATGCTCGAGGCCTTCCGGTACGGTGCGCCACCGCATGGCGGCATCGCGTTCGGATTCGACCGGCTCGTGGCGACGTTGTGCGGCACGAGCAACATCCGCGATGTGATCGCCTTCCCGAAGACGGCCAAGGCATTTGACCTCATGACCGATTCGCCGAGCGAGGTGGAGCCGAAACAGCTCCGCGATCTCCACATCAAGCTCGACCTCGAATCCTGAGCAACAAAAAGGGCGACCCCCGGCGGGTCGCCCTTGAAATGAATCGATCGCTTACTGGGCTGGGGCAGGCGCGGGAGCCGGTGCCGGTTCCGCGGCCTTCGGAGCTTCTTCGACCTGAGGAGCCTCGGTCTTGGGCGCTTCCGCTGGCGTGGGGGCCGGGGCGGGAGCAGGTGCTGCTTCGGCAGGAGCTGGGACTACCTGAACGGGTTTGGCTTCTTCCTTCATCTTGCGCGTGGGCAGACCGGGAGGCGGTTCGCCAGACCACTTGATCGCCAGAATGGTCACGCCTTCTTGGAAGGACTCCGGGTTGAAGGTGTTGACCTGAGTGAGAGTGGGGGCGCCACCCGTCGGGGCTGCATCACCGGGGCGAGGGCCGTAATTCGTTGCAAAGTAGATGCGCCCCTGCACGAAGAGTACGGCGTCGGCGCCAAGCTCTTCGGCTTTCCGGCAGACGACCTTCATGTGCTGCTCTTCCGGCTTCGCGTAGAGCAGGCTTTCGATGCGGATTTCGCCGAGTACCTCGTAGGGTGACGGCGGCAGGTTGGTGAAGATGGGCAATTTGAACCGGGTGTTTACGATGCTGCCCTCGGCAGTCGGCCAGGATTGCTGGGAGCCGACGTAAGGACGGAAGATGGCCTTGGTGCAGCCAACCGTGAGTACCAGTGCAAGCGCGCAGATGAGTCTGTTCATAAAGAATCCTCCAAACGTGAGTTGATTACTTGCGGACGTTTATCACAATGTTGCTTCGTTTGAAAAGTACAAAAACCGTTCTCAAGCGTTCGCCTCGGCAGGCGTGGCTTTCGTCTTGGGCCGGCGCTTCTTCGGTTCGGCTTTCGCGACGGGGCCGATTTTGCGGTACTTCTTGTACCGGGCTTCGAGTAGGTCGCTCGTCTTCATCTCGTTGAGTTTTTCGAGATTCTTGAGGATCGCCTTCTTGAGGTTGGCAGCGGTGGTGTCGTAATCCTTGTGCGCGCCGCCGAGCGGCTCGGGAATGACTTCGTCCACGATGTCGAGTTCGAGCAAGTCTTTGGCGGTGAGCTTCAACGCGGCGGCAGCTTGGGCGGCGTTGGCGCGGTCCTTCCAGAGGATCGCGGCGCAGCCTTCCGGGGAGATGACGGAGTAGTAGGCGTTTTCCATGATGAGCAGCCGGTCGGCAACGCCGATTCCCAGCGCGCCACCACTACCGCCTTCGCCAATCACCACGGCGACGATGGGTGTCTTGAGCACCATCATTTCGCGAAGGTTGACGGCAATGGCCTCGGCGATGTGACGTTCCTCTGCGCCGACGCCGGGATAGGCGCCGGGGGTGTCGATGAACGCGACGATGGGCAGTTCGAACTTCTCGGCCATTTGCATCAGGCGCATCGCTTTCCGGTAGCCTTCGGGGTGGGCGCTGCCGAAGTTGCGGAGGAGATTCTCTTTGGTGTCGCGGCCCTTCTGGTGCCCGACGACCATCACGCGCTGCTCGCCGATAGTGGCGAGCCCGCCGAGGATGGCCCGGTCGTCCGCAAACCGCCGGTCGCCATGCAACGGGATGTAGTTCGAGGCGATCCGGGCGAGGTAATCGAGCATGTACGGCCGCCGGGGATGCCGGGCGAGCTGGACGCGTTGCCACGGGGTGAGGTTCGTGAAGGTCTCTTTGCGCATCGCCTCGAGCTTCTGCTCGATCTGGGTAATCTGCGCCGAGAGATCGATCTTTTGATCCTCCGCCTGCTTGCGCAGGGCCTTGAGGGTTTCTTCGAGTTCGAGGATCGGTTTTTCAAAATCGAGCGTGTACAGTTTCATGGTTGTACCTCATTCGCGAATGGTGACGGGTGTGCCGAGCGGTAGCATGGTGTAAAGCTCCGCAACGTCGTCGTTGACGAGCCGAATGCAGCCGGCAGTGGCTTGTTTGCCAATCGAACTGTTGTCCCACGTGCCGTGGATGCCGTAGCCGGGAATGTCCAGCCCCAGCCAATGCGTGCCGAGAACGTTCTCTTTGTCGCCGAAGGGGATTTCTTTGTCGCCCCGGTACCAAGTGGGTTTCTCCTGCCGGGAGACGATCTTGAACTGGCCGACCGGGGTCTTGCTGAATTCGCCCGTTCCGATCCGGTAGCGTTTGAAGAAGTGACCGTGGTCGGTGACGGTGAGGGTGTTGGAAGTCTTGTTGGCGATGAGTGCGAATTCGGCTTGGTAGATTCGCAAGCGCGTGCCGATGCGGATTACGTCGGAGGTGAGGTTGTTGGCTTTCTTGATGAGGGCGATCGGGGCGTTGTACTTGGCGGCGAGTTTGCCGAGTGTGTCCCCGCCGGCGATGGTGTACTCGGCCTTCTGCGGAGCCGGGACCGGGCTGAATAGAATCTGGGTATTGATTTCGCCGATCAACGCGAGGACTTCCGCGGGTGCATCCGGGGAATCGGCGATTGGCTGCAATGCCTCGCGAGCCTCCGCTAGTTTGCCCTCAGCCTTGAGGGCTTGCGCCTTCTTCAATTCATCGGAGCCAACCGGTATGACGCCGGCGGGCGGGGCAGGGGGTGGTGGAGGAACGGGCGTAGCGACGGTTTCGTTCGTGGAAGCAGGAGGTGTAGATGACGAGGCCGGTGTGGTTGGCATACGCTCACAACCCACCCAGCAGAACGACAGGACAACAATCCCCCTCGTGAACAGATTCATGTCTGCAAGTCGCGCACGACCAAACTCATGGAAGGGTATCGACGTGGCATGTCCTTTTCAAGACATTTGAGGATTACCCGCTCCAAAGCCACCGGGCAATCAGGCGCACGTTGCCGCGGCGGGACGATGTGCTCGTTGAACTTCATGTACTTCTCGACGAGTTCATCCCGGCTACTGGTCATCACCGGCTTCTTGCCGGTGACCAGCTCGTAGGCCGTGATGCCGAAGGCGAAAATGTCAGCGCGTTCGTCGAACGGTTGTCGGGCGATTTGCTCGGGTGACCAATAGGCCGGTGTGCCAGACGTTCCGTTGTGTCGCTCCGGTTCCTTGGGGCGGGGAATCGCCAGGTCAAAATCAATGATCTTCGGTTCGTAGGTTCGCGGGATGAGGACGTTCTCGGGCTTGAAGTCGAGATGGAGAAACCCGCGGTCGTGAATGTGGGCCAAGCCGGCGGCCATGCCCTGTAGGAGCCGATGCCGATTGGCTTTCAGCAGGGGATCAGCCCGGAGTAGGCGTTCTCGTAGGTTCGAGCCGTCCACAAACTCAAAGATGGCGAAGAACGTGTCGAGGAACTGACCGGAGCCGTGGAATTCGATGATGTTCGGATGGTTGAGCTTGGCGAGGACCTCGCAGCCCCACTGAAATTGCCGCAACCGCTTCCTGTCTTCCCGAAATTCCGGCAGCATCACCCGGAGGATGAAACGCTGGTCGCGCGAATCAGCAACCAGATAGATATCCGCCATCCCGCCGTGATTGATCCGTTCGAGGACGGTAAACCCCGCAAATGTGCTACCAATCATGGCTCGGCAGGGTAGCGAACGCGCGCAGCCAATGCAATCGGCATTCCCGGTTGTCCTCTTGAAACGCTCTACTGAGCTCTGCTATAAGGGAAGGGCTTCGTGAGGACATACGGCTACATCCTTTGCATAGTTTACTTGGTGCTCAAGACCTACGCGCGTTTTTACCTCTACCAATCCGTTCACGCCCGGCCGGCGATGACCCGTTCCAACGAGGCGCTGCAAATAATGGATGTGGCGAGTTGGTTGGCGTTGAGCGGGGCGTTCTTCTTCATTCTCCGGCCGGAACGACCGCTGTCGACCATAATTCTTACCGTGGTCTTGGCGGTTTATGACCCGGTGGCCCGGTTTGTCTTTCTGCGGATGGAAGTACGGCGAATGCAGTTACAGTCACCCAACCGGAAATGGCATTACCGGGACGCTCGCCGGCATGTGCGGCGGCGCGCCGTCAACGCCATGTTCCACTAAACGTATTTTCCGATCAGCAGTTGCAGCTTCTTCTTTGTGGCCGGTCGCATGGCCTTCCGGTCGGTCATGACGGCGGCGGATAAGGCGTGGTGACACGAACAGTCAGCCTTTGCATCGAGGGCACCGACAGCGGCGCGGACAATTTCTTGGGCCATTCGAGAGTTCTGCTTCAGCGTGTTGATGACCATCTCCACCGTGACGGCGTCGTGGCCGGGGTGCCAGCAATCGTAGTCCGTCACCATTGCCATCGTCGCATAACACAACTCCGCCTCGCGGGCGCACCGGGCTTCGCCGAGGTTGGTCATCCCAATCACGTCCCAGCCTTGTGCCCGGTGGAAGTGCGACTCCGCGCGTGTGGAGAACGCCGGGCCTTCCATGTTCACGTAGGTGCCGCCGTCGTGCGCCGTCGCACCGGCTTTGCGGGCGCATTTCAGTAAGGTTTGGCGGACGTCGGAACAAACCGGGTCGGCGAATGCCACGTGAGCGACCACGCCGTCGCCAAAGAAAGTGAAGTCCGCGTTGCGCTTTGTCCGGTCGAAGAACTGGTCCACCAACACTACATCCGTCGGCTTGTAAGCCTCCTTCAAGCTGCCGACGGCGCTCACGCTGATGATTCGGGATACGCCGAGTTTCTTCATGCCATAGATGTTAGCCCGGTGATTCAACTCGCTGGGAAGAATCCGGTGACCTCGTCCGTGGCGGGGAAGAAAGACCACATCCTTACCGGCTAGTTTGCCGGTGAGGTACTGGTCCGAAGGTTTCCCGAAGGGGGTGGTCACCGTAACCCAGCGCTGCCCGGTAAAACCTTCCACTCCATACAAACCACTGCCGCCGATGATTCCGATTTTCATGTCGCAACGAATACTCCCGGCGTTCACAGATGCGCAAGCCGGGAAACGTTTTTGAACAGAAATGAGGATGAGGAGTGTGGATGGTGCAGGTGCTGATGCTGCGCCGCCCGTGGCACTTGGGCTGCTAATTTTGATCTTATGCGCGCATACAGGGAAACCAGACGGAAGAAGATTGCGGTGGTGGCAGAGGATGACGACCGAGTGGGCAGTTTGGTGGAGGAACTTCTCAAGGAAATCGGCTTCGAGACCCACCGGGCTGCGGATGGCGTCACGGCGATTAACGAGATTCTGGAACGAAAACCAGACGTACTGATTTTGGATCTCGTGTTGCCACGCCTGCGCGGTCAGGAAATTTGCGCCATGGTGCGGAAAAGCCCGACGGTGAATCGGACGGCGATTGTTGTGATCTCCGGTAATGTTGAGGCGGATTCGAAGGCGGATTTGTTCCGGTTGGGCGCAGATGATTTTGTCTCCAAGCCGTTCCAGACCGATGAACTGACGGCCCGCGTCCAGGCGGTCTATCACCGGGCGCAACACCGGGCGCACACCATCACTGAGTGAGCTTTGGACATTTCCCGGGCACTGCGTTAGTATCCGGCGGAGGAAGGTGATTCATGGATATTCTTATTCACGCTGACGGGCTCACCATTAACGACGACTTGCGCGATGCCATCGAGGGCAAGATTGGCCACGTGGAGCAGTTTGCGCCGCGGGCCGTCCGCACCCGGGTGTACTTACGCAAGACCAGTGCGCACGTCTCGACCCGGCAATACTCCGTGCGCGTTCTGTGCGAGGTGCCCGGCAAGGATGTGAGTTGTGAGCAATTCGGCCCGGACGTGTTGTCGGCCGTGGATGTTGTCGCCGGCAAGATCGAACGTCTGCTGCGAAAGCAGAAAACCTCCCGGCTGGCCAAGCGCGCCAAGGGGCCGCACCGGGATTAGGCGAAGTGCCCGGCTAATTGGCCGAAGTTTTCGAGGATCAGCGTCTCGCCACCATTCGGGCTGATTTCCTCCAGCTCATGGTGCCAGGTGGTGTGGTAGGGAATGAATACCGTGTTGAGGCCGGCCGCTTTGGCCGGGTTGATGTCGCTGCGCGGTGAATTTCCAATCATCCACGTGTTGCCGGGATTGAGTTGATGGCGGGCGACAATCTCCCGGTAGGTGGCTACCAGTTTCTCGAAGACCACCTCGGTAGCGTGGAAATAGTTTGCGAGCCCGGAGCGCTCCAGCTTGCCGAGTTGTTCGTCGTGCTGCCCCTTGGTAACAAGGATCAGCCGGTTGCGCTCGTGGAGAAGGGGGAGTGTTTCGCGGACGCCCGGCATGAACTCGATCGGATAATGCCGGATCCAGAGTTCCTTTCCGGTAATCCACGGTTCGAGGTCAGTGACGCCCAGCTCACAAGCCGCTTCGTGGAGGGATTTGCAGAAGGCGTTGCTTCCGTAGCCGGTCAACTTGATGTTGCGCTGCTCGGTGTCCCAGAGCACTTGCTGCGCTCGCTCTTCGGGGATGCCGCGGTCTCGCAGGCGGGCGAAGAACTCCGACGCGACCTGCTCGAAGTAGATGTTGTTCTCCCAGAGTGTGTCGTCAGCGTCGATGAGGAGTGTGCGGGTGGTTGACATCGCGACGCGGAGTTTTTAATCTGCGCGCCATGAGCTTGCAAGCTGTCCTCGACGAGATGGAAGAGAAGATGATGAAGACCTTGGAGGTCGTGCACAACGAGTTCTCCACCGTGCGCACCGGCAAGGCGTCCACGTCATTGGTGGAGAACATCCAAGTGGAGGCCTACAGCGCACACATGCGGTTGCGCGAGGTCGCCGGCATCTCGACCCCCGAGCCGCGATTGATCGTAATTCAGCCGTGGGATGCGACGTTGGTGCAGGCGATTGCGCACGCCATCCAAAAATCTGAACTGGGAATCAACCCGGTCGTCGACGGAAAAATCATTCGCATCCCGATTCCGCAACTCGATCAGGAGCGGCGCCGGGAGCTTGATAAGGTCTGCAAGAAACTCGCCGAGGATGGCCGGATTGCCGTTCGCAACGAGCGCCGGCAGGGAATGGAAGCCGCCAAGAAACTCCAGAAGGACGGCAAGATTACCGAGGACGATTTGAAGCACGCCGAGAAAGAAATCCAGCAGAAGACGGACGAGTACATCAAGGAAATCGACACCACGCTCGCCCACAAGGAGAAGGAAATCCTTTCGGTGTAAGCGCAGCCACCGGCGGCTGATTTCTTGTGTTTTGGAGCCGCTGTGATACTCTCTCCTGACGAACCTCGTCAGGACAAGGAATGCGAGATAACATTTTGAGCCGGTTGTCTTTGGGTCTGCTTTTCGCCTGCCTCTGCACCTTGTTTGCCGGGTGTAACTCGGGGCTGAATCAACTCTCCGAAGAAGATCGCAACCCCTACGCCCTGAAGGCCAAGGAAATGGTACAAGACCGCGACTTCCGGGGGGCTGCTGAACTCTACCGGAAAGCCCTGCGCGTGAATCCCGAGCTGGCCAATATCCACCTCGAACTCGGCCTGCTCTACGACGACAAGCTCGGCGACCCGATCTCGGCGATCTACCACTACCGGCAGTATCTGGAATTGAAGCCGGACTCTCCCAAACGCCCGTTGGTCGAGAATTTCATCGATCGCGCCAAGCTCAACCTCATCGCCAAGATTCCGCAAGCACCCCTCGCCGAGCCCGGTGACTTGGCGCGGATTCAGTCCGAGAAAGCGGCGTTGCTGCAGGAGAACGCCACGCTTCAGCAACGGGTATCGGAATTGGAGAAGGCGCTGGCAGGTCAGCCGGTCGCCGCAGCGCCGCAACCCCCGGCTCCGCCGCCGGTGAGCACCCCGACCGAGCCGCCGGTGGCCCGGCCGACAGTGCGGACGCATACGGTGCAGAAGAGCGATACCTTGTACTCGCTGGCCGAAAAATATTACGGCTCGAAGTCCGACTGGGCGAAAATCTACGCTGCGAACCGGCAGACCATGCGGAGTCCGAACGAACTCAAGGTGGGCCAGCAGTTGGTGATTCCGTGAAACCGGTGGGCGATCGCAAGCGGGCATCATGATGGGGCGAATTACAGCGGCGGTGGTCGTGATCTTCTGGTTGGTGATGACCGGTGCGCTCGTGCGGCTTGAGTTCTTCCCGGAACCCATCGGCGTCAACGAAGTCCCGCCGGAGTTGGTGCTGCGAAAGATTTTCAACAATCCAGACTCCCCGGGCTTGAACGTGTTTTACCACGGCAGCCCGCTCGGCTTCTGCAAAGTTGAGTTCACTCCCATCTTCACCACGACCAACGAAGTTCCCGCTCGCCCCACGTCGTACCGGGTGCAGAGCGAGCTGACGCTCACCGTCCAAGGCGGGTTTCCCGCCAACCGGATCCGGCTGATCGGCGACAGTTATTTCAATTCCAAGTTTGAGATGGAATCGTTCCATCTCCGGTCGGGCTTTGCCGAGAACCGCTTCGAGGTCCGGGGTGACGCCGCAAGCAACAAAGTGGTGCTCGACGTCGAGTTCGGCGAGTTTCGCGAGCACCGTGAACTGGAGTTCTCCCGGATCCAAGGCGCAGGGCTGGCCGGGGCGATGGGCGTGCCGGGGTTGTCGAGCTTCGGTTTGATCGGTGGTGTGCCGATGGGGCCCGGTGGCTTGGGGATGTCACAACCCAAGACGCGCATCTACCTTACCGACCTGCATGTCGGTGAAGCAAAGATGCAGGCCTACCTCATCGACTCCCGGTTCGACGACACCCTCTGGTCCAAACTCTGGGTGAGTCAGCGCGGCGAGATTCTCAAAGTCGACACCTCGGTCGGCGTCACGATGGTCCAGAACATGTTTGCGCAGGATGGAATGCATGATACGGACTGAACAACTGACCAAGGCGTTTGGCGGCGTCCGGGCGGTTGACGGGCTGAACCTCGACATCGCCGCCGGCGAGTTTTTCGCGTTCCTTGGTCCGAACGGAGCCGGCAAGACCACCACAATCAAGTTGCTGACCGGCTTGCTGAAACCGACATCGGGCCGGGCGTTGATCTGCGGTCATGACATCCAGCAAGCGCCGATGGAGGCCCGCAAACAGATCGCCTACGTGCCGGACCTGCCGTTCCTCTACGACAAGCTCGCGCCGCTGGAGTTCATGCATTTCATCGGTCAGCTCTACGGGATGGACCGGGCTATCGTCGAGCGCGCCTCGGCGGAACTGTTCGATGTCTTCGATCTGAACGGAACCCGGGAGAAGTTGATTGAGACACTCTCGCATGGGACCCGGCAGCGATTGGTCATCGCCTCCGCGTTGCTCCACAACCCGAAGGTCATCATCATCGACGAGCCGATGGTTGGCTTGGACCCGCGCAGCGCACGGGTGGTGAAGGACGTTCTCAAGGAGCGCTCGCGGAACGGGGCTACCGTGTTCCTGTCCACGCACATTCTGCATGTCGCCGAGGAACTGGCCGACCGGATTGGAATTCTGAATCATGGCAAGCTCATCGCCGTGGGCACGATGGACGAATTGCGGGCGGCGAGTGGCGTTGTTGGCGCGCTGGAAGACGCGTTTCTCTCATTGACCCGCGAAGAAGAAGAAGCGCCTGTGGAGCCTGCCTCGGAATGACCGCGCCCACATTTTTCCGCGTCCTGATGGATCTCCATCTGCACATGGCCCAGCGTCGGCTCGGATCGCTCAAGCAACAGTCCCGGTTGATGCTCGCGGTGATCATGCTCTTCGTCCTCGGATACTGGGTGGCCGGGTACGCTCTGTTTCGTGCCGGCTTTTGGTACCTGACAAAGTTCCCGGGACTTGGCGGTTTGTTGATGGATCGGATGCTGTACCTCTTCTTCGCATTCCTCTTTCTGATGCTCGTCTTCTCTAACATGATCATCGGCTACTCGACCCTGTTCAAGAGCCAGGAAACGCAGTGGATGATGACCCTGCCGGTGCGCCACACGGATGTGTTCCGGTGGAAGCTGGTCGAGACCGCGTTGCTGGCGAGCTGGGCGTTTCTGTTTCTGTCAGCCCCGTTCATGTTGGCCTACGGTAACGTCCGGGACGTGTCGTGGTCGTTCTACCTCAAGGCGCTGCTGCTCTTCGTGCCCTTTATCGTCATCCCGGCCTCCGTGGGCTTGCTGGTGATCCTTTTCGTGACCCGGTATCTCCACCGGCAACTCTTCAAATGGGCGCTGTTCGGCTTGGGGACGTTGGCCATCATCGGCGCCGTCTTGCTCGTGCGACCGATGGATGCCGGGCAGTTGCAACAAGCCGAGATGATTTCCTCGATGAATCAGCTTCTCCACAACAGCCGGTTGGCCCTGCAACCCCTGCTGCCGAGCTACTGGGTTGCCTCCAGCATGATTGCGTGGGGAGAAGGGTGGGGCGGCCGGGGGTTGTTCTTCTTCCTCGTCTTGGTCAGCAACGCGGCGATGGCGGTCCTGCTCTGCGCGGTGGCCAGCAGCCGGTTGTTCTACGACGGCTGGTCGCGCAACCACAGCCAAGGGCCGTTCCGGTTCGGCGTCACTGTCCTCGACCGCGAGTTTGCCGTCCGCCCGCGCAGTAGCGGGCTCGACCGGCTGCTGCGCCTCTGGCCGTGGCTGCATCCGTCCACCCGGGCGCTGATGGTGAAAGATATCCGGATTTTCTGGCGCGACACATCGCAGTGGAGCCAGTTCGTGATCTTCTTCGGCCTGCTCGGTCTCTACGTCCTGAACCTGCGGAACGTTTCCTACGACTGGAGCAACGAGTTCTGGGTCAGCTTCGTCTCCTTCCTGAACCTCGGCGCGTCGAGCATGACCTTGGCAACGTTGACGACCCGGTTCGTCTTCCCCCAATTCAGCATGGAAGGCAAACGACTCTGGATCGTCGGCATGGTCCCGTACGGCATGAAACGCGTCTTGCTGGAGAAGTTCTGGCTCAGCAGCGCGTGGTCGGTCGGGATTACCCTGACGCTGACTCTCCTGTCGAGTTGGATGCTTAAGCTACCGGCTTGGATGACGGTCCTCTTCTCCGCGACGGTCGTGCTGATGAGTTTTGCGCTCTGCGGCATTGCCGTCGGCGTCGGCGCGCTGTTTCCGAACTTTAGCACCGGTTCGACTGCCAACCGGTACGACAATCCGGCCAAGATCGTGTCCGGCTTTGGCGGCACGTTTTGTTTCGTGCTCAGCCTCGTCTACATCGTCCTCGTGATCCTCGCCGAAGCACTCCCGGTTTACTGGGGAGTGGGCGTCGGCAGCGGCCGGCCGTGGGGCATTGTCCTCTCCTGGATCTTCGTCTCGGGGCTCAGCCTCCTCGCCATCGTCGTGCCCATGTCGCTCGCCTTGAAAAAGGTGGGCGAAATGGAGATGTGACGCTTTACATCCCGGGCGCTTTCTGCTATCCCCTGACTCAACAAGGAGGATGTATCTATGAAGGAGGGGAGCAGTACCATCGCGCTTAGTGTGCCCGCTTCGAACAACGGGTTGGAATTTCCCGTCGTCGAGCAACCAACCGCCGCCGTCGAACTCGAAACCAAACTCGATCAGGCCCGTGGTGATTTGCTGGAATTACGCCGCCGGCAGGAAGAACTCGAGCGTCAAAAAGGGGAACTCGAGGAACTTCGCCGCAAGCAGGAGGAATACTCCCGCGGTCGTGCCGAGATGTTGGACAATCTCACCCGTGGTCTCGTCACGCTCGAACGTGAGCAAATCGAGTCGCAAAGACTCGCGGAACTCTGCGGCAAGACCATGACCGCCTTCCGCGATTACAAGGATCGCATCGAGGCGATCAACGACCAGGAGTGGAACTCTGTGACGTTGCGCCCCGAACTCAGCCGGGCCCTGGCGGTGATTCAGGACTCCCGGCTCGAATACAACCGCGCCCGGACCAAGCTGGATTGCCTCAACCCGGGCGCCAACCAACCCGCTGCCGTTGTTGAATCTGCTCCGAAGCCGCTCATCGACCAGCGCGAATTGATCCGGTACGCCCTGATTGGCGCCGCCGCCAGCGCGCCGCTCATCATTGCCGGGACGATCTGGTTGATCGTGCTCGTCGCGACGCACGCGAGGTAATCGAAATGTTCTGGCAAAAGGCAGACAAACCGGTCGACCGCGCGTTGCTGGATGTCGAACGCCAGCTTGCCGAAGTGCGCCGCCAGCTCCGCGACGCCGAACGTCCCGGCGGGGCTCCCGTCGCGCCGCGTGGCCCTTCGTCCGGTACGTTCGTCAAACAGATGCTCACCCCTTCGCGGGGTGACAACAAGCCGACGTACCACGCGAAGAAGGCCGACCTGTTTGACGTCGGTGCCGAACCTCTCAAGGAGTTGGAAGCCGAGGCGATCGACCAAGCCAGGCCGAAGCAGCCGGAGCTTTTCTCCGGCGCAGCGCCGGGTGGCAACGGCACCCGGGCTGTCTCGCTCCAGTCTGATCCCCAGGACAAGTTGTTCACCTATCTGGGCGCGGGCAGCATCCGGTCATTCCAGCCGCAGCGCCAGCTCAAGAGCGTCCAGCGCCGTGAGCGCAACCGGTTCTTTGGCTGGCTCGGCTTGGCGGTGGCCACGTTGTGGTTGTTGTACGTGATGGTCCGGTAAGGTTGTAAGGTTCGCAGTTCCGGCTCGACCAACCAGCAGAAGGCAAGGCGATGCTCGGGCGTTACATTCATTGGCTACACACGCGGTGGCCGGCAGGCACCGTGGAGAAACTGCCGATTGTCGGCACTGACGGCGAAACGGCAGTTCCCGGCGTCCGGGTCGTTGGTGATCTTACCGGTGTTCCTCTTCTCAAGTTCTCCGCCGATACCGGGGCGCTTGCCGTGCAGGCGATTCTGCGGGAACCGAATTTCAAACCCGGTGGCGACATCCTCGATCTTGCCATCATCGGCGCCGGTGTCTCCGGAATCTCCGCCGCACTGGAAGCCCGGCAAGCCGGGTTGACTTTCAAAGTGTTCGAGGCCGTCCAGCCCTTCTCGACAATCGTCAATTTCCCCAAGGGCAAACCCATCTACACCTACCCGACCGAGATGGAGCCCGCGGGACAAATGCGTTTCCGTGCCGATGTGAAGGAGTCATTGCTCGCGGAACTCGAATCCCAGCGTGCCGGAATTGAAGTCGTCCGTGCGCGCATCGAGAAGGTGGAACGAGCCGGCGACGAACTTGTCCTGGATGGAAATATCCGAGCGAAGCGGGTCATCATCGCCATCGGGCGCAGCGGCAATTACCGGAAGCTCAAAGTCCCCGGCGAAGATCTCGACAAAGTTTACAACCGCCTCTATGACCCGAAAGAATATGCCGGTAAACAATGCCTTGTCGTGGGCGGTGGCGATTCTGCCCTCGAGACCGCCATCGCCTTGGCGGTCAGCGGCGCGCACGTCACGCTGAGCTACCGGAACAAGGAGTTTTCCCGGCCCAAACCCGATAACATCGAGAAGATCGAGATGCTCGCCCGTGACCCGCAAGCACCTACCGGCGTCGAGCAGCCCACCAGCGAACGAGTGACAACGGCGATGGACTCGGCCAACGCCGGCGCGCACGCTCCCGGGTCGTTGCGCTTGCGGTTAGGCATGCAGGTGAAGGAAATCCGGCAGAACGCTGTGGTGCTCGATAGTGAAACCATCCCGAACGACGTGGTCTTTGTGATGATCGGGCGGGAAGCGCCCTTGGACTTCTTCCGTCGTTCCCGAATTCCCATCCGTGGCGAATGGACCGCCAGGACGTGGGCGGGTTTCATCGCGTTCTTTGTGTTTTGCGTGTTCCTCTACAACTGGAAATCCGGGGGGGGGCTGAATCACTGGTTTCAAGAGCACCGGCTCTTCCCCTACAACCTTGCGGCGGCGGGGCCGCTACGCGAGCCGGGATTCTACTACTCGCTGGCGTACTGCCTCTGCGTGGTCATCTTCGGCATTGGACGAATTCGCCGGCGCCGGACCCCCTACGTGACGGCCCAAACCCTGACCTTGATGGCGGTGCAGGTGGTGCCTCTTTTCCTGCTGCCGTATTTCATTCTGCCGGCAATGGGAAATGCCGGTTGGTTCGAGAACGGCGTCGGCAAGATCATTGGCGATAACCTATTTCCCCACGGTGAATACTGGCGCTCGTTCGGGCTGATTCTGGCGTGGCCGCTGTTCATCTGGAATTTCTTCACGGCGCAACCGCTGTGGTGGTGGCTCATCATCGGCTGTTTGCAGACGTTCGTGATCATCCCGCTGATCGTCTACCGGTGGGGCAAGGGCGCGTATTGCGGCTGGGTCTGTTCCTGTGGCGCGCTGGCGGAGACGCTCGGTGACCGGCACCGCCAGAAGATGCCGCACGGTCCGTTGTGGAACCGGCTCAACCTGACCGGCCAACTGATCCTCGCGTTTGCGTTCGCCTTGTTCGCGCTCCGGATCCTCGGCTGGAACTGGCCGGGGAGTTGGGCCGACCGGCTCTTTCAAGCTGGTCAGGCCTTTTACTACCATTGGGTGGACATCTTCCTCGCCGGCATCGTCGGGGTGGGGATGTACTTCTGGTTTAGCGGCCGCGTCTGGTGCCGGTTCGCCTGTCCGCTTGCGGCCTTGATGCACATCTACGCGCGGTTCTCGAAGTTCCGCATCTTCCCGGAGAAATCGAAGTGCATCTCCTGCAACGTCTGCACCAGCGTGTGCCACCAAGGGATCGACATCATGAACTTCGCCAACAAAGGCCTGCCGATGCAGGATCCCGAGTGCGTCCGATGCAGCGCCTGTGTGCAGGAATGCCCCACCGGCACCCTTGCGTTTGGCCGTTACGATGGCGCGGCCATCAAACTCGATCGGCTACCGGCGTCGCCGGTGCGGATGCGGGAGGGGAAGTAACCCGATCGCCCGCCGCGCGGGCGGTCAACCACACCAGCGTCAGCCCGAGGAAGTAGAAGATATTCCCCAAGATCTCGTGCGTGATGTGGTAGCTGAACGGCGACCGTGGCGCGCTGTAGCAGATGCTCACGATCCGCAGGAAGTTACAGCCGATCGCCACCGGCACCGCAAGGATGACCAACCCGATTTTCTTGAGCAGAGAAACCCGGTATTGCAGCCCGAAAATCGTCGCCAGCAACAACGACGAGGTCAGCAGTCCGAACCCGTTACATTCCGTCGCCACGATGTAGTTGTGGCCTTGGAGCGACAACATCAACTCCGGTGGTCCGCCCAGCACGAGATGCAATTGGATCGGCAGCCCCAACCATTGCATGAACTCCGCTGCCCGCCGCGCCGCAATCGCGCGCAACGGCCAGTCGAGTGCCGGGAACAAACCGATCAGTAACCCGAACACCACAAAGCCGCCGAGCGCCGGTCGGAATTGCCGGACGCCAAGTTGGCCAAACACAAACGAGATGATGGCCGCCAGGGAGCAACAGAACGACAAAATCAGCAGCGGCAACGGCGGTAGATTGGAATGATGCGGCAGCCATAGGAAGAACACTCCGAGGAACAACAGCGCCAGCCCGTGCGTGCTGATGGCCGGCTCAACGCGGATCGAGGTGAGACTCGTCCGGAGGCAAACCAACATCGCAAACAACACGAGCACCGCGCCATTCGTCAGTTGTGTGACCTGCCAACTCACCTTGCCGAGCCAGATCAACAACGGCGCATACGTCAGCGCCAGCAGCACCGCAATCCCCGATATGGCAATGGTCGTTGAACGCCGGTTGTCCTGCGTGTCTGTCATCGTTCTGAATTCGACTCTAAAACGCGCCCGCTGCTCAAGAAAGTTCTAAATCCCGGGCTACAATTTCTGCTCGACACGAAAAGTTTCCTCCTTATTCTCCCTGCGGCTTACGGAGAGATACCGAAGTGGCCAAACGGGGCAGACTGTAAATCTGCTGGCTTACGCCTTCGATGGTTCGAATCCATCTCTCTCCACCACTTTTTTCTGCAAGGCTCTGCGAGCACCACCGGCCGTTACGTTAGCGGGTGGCGGCCGTAGATGAGGGCCATGATCTCGGTGCGGGTGGAGACGCGTTTGCGGAAGCCGCCGCGCATTGCGGAGGTGATGACGGAGGTGCCGGGTTTCTTCACGCCCCGCATGGTCATGCAGGTGTGGACGCCTTCGCAGACGACCGCGACGCCGTCGGGCTTGAGTTGCTTCTCGATGATGTCAGCAATCTGGCTCGTCATGCGTTCTTGAACCTGCGGCCGTCGGGCAAACGCCTCGACGACCCGGGCCAGCTTGGAGATACCGACCACTTTGCCGTTGGGAATGTAGGCGACGTGCGCCTTGCCGAAGAACGGCATCAGGTGGTGTTCGCACATCGAGAAGAACGGGATGTCTTTCACGAGTACGACTTCATGGTGTTGTTCGTCGAAAATCTTGCTGAGCGCGATCTGTGGATCTTGTTCGCCCTCGCCGAAAATTTCCTCGTACATGCGCGCCACCCGGTCGGGTGTGTCCCGCAGGCCGTCGCGCTTGGGATTCTCGCCGATGCCTTCCAGCAACAGGGCGACCGCTCTCCGAATCTTCTCTTTGTCGATTTTCTTGGGCATTTGCCGGGGACGATAGCGGAGGGATGCCGGGAGGTCAACGGCGCGGCTGTTATTGTGAACTGTTCAAAGTGTTGGGCAGGCCTTGTAGCCGAGGCGTAAGCCTCGGCCGAAGCTTACGCTTCAGCTACAGGTTTCAGCGAGTGCCCGAGACTTGGAAGTGCAGAGGCTGTTATTGACGGACGAGGATGGCGGCGCTTTTCTTGTCGAGTGTGAGTGTGACTTTGCCGTCGCGGACGGGGTAGGTGGCGGCGGCACCGAAACGCAGGGTGCGCACGGTGGCGCCATTGGCGAAATCGGGGAAGCCGGCCTGGCTGAGTGGCGTGTCGACGAAGGTGGCCGGGTTGGCGTTCAGGACATCGAGCAGGCGGCTGCCGTCGGGGAACGACACCGGCAGGTCGACCGTCTGTTGCCGGTCACTGTTGTTGATGACGACGGCGACGGTGTCGTCCCGGCGGGTTCGGGCGAAAGCAAAGATGTCCCGCGCGTCGTCGGTGAACAAGGACCGGTAAAGCCCGGTGCGGAGGGCGGGATAGGTGTTGCGGATGACGATGACTCGCCGGTAATGCTCCAGCACGTCGGTGGCGACGAAGTCCTTTGCGTTCGCGTAGGGACCGAGATCCGGCCAGAGCATGGGTTTGCGGTTGGTCGGATCGTCGGCGCCGTACATGCCTACTTCATCCCCGTACCAGATCATTGGCGCGCCGAGGAACGTCATCTGGAATGTCGCCATGAGTTTGAGCACCCGGTAGGCGTCGGGCCCGGGCTTGGAACCATCGTAGGGCGCGCCGTCCTGCGGTCGGTTGTCGGCGTCGTAGTTCCGGTCGGGATTGATGATCATGTTCGCGAGCCGGTCGGTGTCGTGCGAGTCGTAGAGGTTCTGCATCGCGAAATCGACCTGCAACGGATAGAGCCCGAGCAATTGGCGCAATTGCCGGTCGAACTCGCTGGCGGTGATCTTACGGTTGTGGTCGATGAAGTACCGGGTGGCGCGCGTGGCAAAGGCATAGTTCATCGTCGCGTCCCATTGATCGCCCTGCAGGTTGCGGACGGGCTCGCCCCAGTGCTCGCCGACGATGTAGGCGTTCGGGTTGATGGCTTTCACCAACTTGCGCCACTCGATCCAGAACGCATCCGGGATGTCCGGCGCCACGTCGAGCCGCCAGCCGTCGACGCCATCACTTGGATCGCCATCAGCGTTCGGATCCATCCAGCGACGAGTGACGTTGAAGATGTAGTCACGGGCGGATTTCGAGGCGATGCCGGTCTTGTTGTTCTTGCGGAAATTCGGCATCCAGCCGCCGCCGTCCCACGACCGGTATTTCACGGGCGGTCCCCAGTCCTCGATGTCAAACCAGTCCGCATACGCCGATTGCGCGCCGTTGGTCAGGATGTCCTGCATCGCGAAGCTCGATTTGCCCATGTGATTGAACACGCCGTCGATCACCACCTTCAATCCCTGCGCGTGCGCCTGCCGGATCAAGTCGAGGAAGAGCCGGTCGGACTTCGTCCATTGCCATGTGGCCGGGTCGAGCGTCTCGGCGGGTACCGGTTCGCGGAAGCCGAAGTGCTGCGCGATGTGCCGGTAATCCGTCGTGTCATAGCCGTGATAGGCACCGGCCTCGAAGATCGGACAGAAATACAACGCCGTGACACCGATCTCGTGAAAGTACGGCAAGTGCTTGATCACGCCCTGCAAATCGCCGCCGAACCACCGGTTGTACCAGTCACCGGAAAACGTCCGCGCCTCGTTTGGTCGTTCCTTCGGCGCAAACTGGTACCAATCCCACTTCCACGGCAACGTACCGGGCGGGTCGTTGTCAGGCGTGCCGTTCGCGAAGCGCTCGGGGAAAATCTGGTACCAGACGACGTTCTTCGCCCAGTCCGGGGTGGGGAAGGTGATGGTTGACGGGCAGGGAAACGGCCCGAGCGTCGCGGCTTTGTCGCCGCCACCCAATTCGACCGAGTACGCCGGCGTGTTTGTGTCGGTGAATAATTCACCGCGCCAGAAATCAAAACCGAATGCTGTCTGCGTGCGGCGCAACGTAACGGGCGCGCCGCCGGTCAGGCGCACCTCCACGCGGTTCACGTCGCTCGCGAGCGTCCGCACCGTGACCTCCGCGAGCTCGCTGGAGACGCGGTTGAACTTCTGCCGGACCGCGCGGAGGTTGACTGCGTCCTTGGCCGGCGGGCCATAATCCCGGCCTTGCTCGCCGACGAAGATACCGGAGTTTTTCCCTTCGTGACCGTCGTCCACCGCCAAGGCACTGTCCGCCCGCAAGTCCGGCAGCCAGATGTCGCCGTTGACGACGAACTTGTAGTAGTACGCACCCTCATCGAGTTTCACGCGCGCCACAAAAGTGCCGTCCGCTTGCTGTTCCATCGGCGTGGCGGTCGTGCTCCAATTGTTAAAGCTCCCGGCGAGGTTGACGGCGGCGACGTTGATGCCCCGATCCTCCAGCACGACGTAGTCCGGCGGGTGAAAGATGAACTCGGTGAGTGGTTCCGGCGTGCAGGTGAAACTGCCGTCTGCCTCGTCGTACCGGACGTGCCAGTACTGGATGTTGGTCTGGGTGACGCTGACGCTGAGGAACTGGACGAGATCACCGGCATCGTGGTTGCGCAGCAGCAACAGCTGCCGCTCACCGGGTTTGTCCGAGCGCAACCACTTCTCATACACCCCCGCGCCGGTACGCTCCATGAACGTGACCGGCTTCGTCGGTTCCGCGGCAGTCCAATCGCCGACGACTTGATAACTGCGCTGCGCCTTGGCTGTGACGTTGACCGGCTCGCTGGCCAAACCGTCATTGACCCGCAGCCAGAACCGGTAGGTTCCTTCGCGCGGCAGCGTCACCGTCCGCGTCGGAGCGGGCTCGCCCGGTAATTTCACTTGGACGGCATCATTGGTGTCCTGGCCAAATTCATACTCACCGATTGTTCGTCCCACCCGCGGCACGCTCTCGGAACCGTCGAGCACCACCGGCAAGCCGGCATCAGGCACACCGCGCACGAGCAGGACGGCGTGCGGTTGCGTGGGTTTGCTTTCGCGGAGGAACCAGCGGCCTTCGTTCAGGTCGAGCGTGATGGCGAACACGCCATGCCGGGGAATGGCGAGCTTGATGTTGTCGCCACCGGTGACGAGCGCGCCCCGGGAGTTGACACCGCGCCAGTTGCCGTCGGTGGTGAACTTGAACTGGTAGCTGCCTTGCTGGAAGAATTGTTCCGTCCGGTAGACTCCGTTCGTGACCGCGGACATCTGCCAGAGCGCGTTCGTGGGATTCCAGTCGTTGAACTCGCCGGCGAGGAAGACGTTGGTGACCTGCGCGAGTGAAGCGATTGACGAGACGATCCAAAAAAAGAAGGCGAGGGGAACTCTCATGGCACTACCGGACAGCGGAACCATTTCGCAGGACGCCGCCCGGCACGGGAGTGAGGGTGAGTGTCTCGAGGAAGGCGAAGAGTTCGTCCAAGTTGGTCTCATCGTAAAGCGCCTGGAGCGCGAGGA
>OMJI01000281.1 GCA_900299315.1 Verrucomicrobiota bacterium
AAGGGCGGCGGATTGAACTGGAGCCCAATCCCGTCCGCACCCCGCATCGCCATCAGGCAGTTTAGCGTGAGGAACTGCTCGCCGGTGCCGGGATCGTTCCACGCCTCGGGATGGCCCCAAGCCCGCTTGCCCGGTCGCTTGTAGTAATCCGCGTTGTGCGGTGCCGCAAACGGCGCGGTGATCTGTTCCGCCTGGTAGTGCAGGTCCACCTCGTCCACCAGCGCGAAGTCGGACGGCGGATACGCCGCTACGTTGCGGTATGGACCGGCCACGGCGGTCAGGCGCTTCGGATCGATCGCCTTGAGCTTCTGGTTCAGGAATGTCAGCGCGTCGGCGGTCAAGCCGAGAGATTTACGGCTCACCGTGTCGAAGATCGGGTCCCAGGCGCTCGATACCTTCGCATTCTTCATGGCGGCGTTGTAAGCCTCGGTCTCCTCCTTGGTCGCGCCGTTGCCCCCAGAATGCCAACGCATCGGGGCCCAGTCCCAGCCCCTGAACGCGGGATACGGCTGGAGCAGTCGCGTGATTCGTTCGAGGTCCTGCGCCATGTCCTCCGGCTTGCGCTTGTCGAATCCCGATCCGAGCGGAATCCCGGCATCGTTCAGAAGCAAGATCGGCATGTGCTGGATGCCGGCCGCACCGTAGGCGGCCATGGTCTGCTGGAGCGGTAGTTCGAAATCAAGCTTCTCGGGCGCGGTGGCCAACGGGTCCTTCGCCAACCGGTCGCGCACCTCGCTCAACTGACCGGCAAACTTCGGTTGATCCATCAACCCGCGCTGCCCCGCACCTTCGAGCCGTTCCACAACGAAGTTGACGCCGTATTTCCTGAGTCCCGTGGCGGCGTACTCCAACCGATCGCTCGCGGTCAGTTTGTCCAACGCCATGGTGCCGCTGATGGCTCCCATATCGCCATGCAGCATCCGGAAAAACGGTGCCGCGGTAATCCCCGGGCCAATCACCAGCGTCTGCGCCGCCTCGGTCAACCCCAGCGCCACGACCACCGCTTGGTAACACCCCGGTACGAGCGACCGAGTCAATGCCGCCGGCAACGTCGCCTGGCCGGTGCCGTCCACCGGATTGATGTCCGCTTTGGCTGCGGCGAGCACGCTCGCGCCAGCGCGCACCTGCACGTCGACACTGCCCGGCCTGTCGGCCGCCGCCGCGCGGACCCGAATCGTCAGGGGAATCTCCTCGCCGCGACCGTAGTAAACCCGATTCAGCGGCGTCAGCACCGTGGCCGTGCCCCGGCTGTTGGGACGACGGACCTCGATCACCGTCTCGAGCCGGTGCCCGTCCTGGTCGTAGAACGCCGGCACGGTCTCGGACGACACGCGCAGCACATACAACCCGGCCAGGTCCTCGGGCACGTTCAGGGTTCCCATCCCGAGGGTCAGCTCCCGGAATCCCGGCGCGCCGAAGGGACGAATCCAGACGCGCCAGCGTGGCGCGACCTTCTGTACCCCCGCCCCGAACTCGATCCGGAACGGTTCCGCCTGGCCGGCCGTCCAGACTGAGTGGTCGAACGAGAGTGCCAACCGCTCGCGATCGATCGCGACCACGCCCTTGAGCGCGCCCGACTTGAGGTCATACCGGCGGAACAACTCGACCTCGACTTGCCGGCGCAAGAGCAGTTCGTCGCCGATCACGGCGATTTCCCACGCATTCCACTGGCCGGGGGCGAGCGGGCCGCCGTGCTGCAGTTTGATCTCGGTCGGCAGCGTTTCATCGCCATCAAACCGGGTCACGGTGCTCGCATCCGGGCTGAGCGTGTACACAGTGCCGTCGGGCGTGACATCAAAGGCTGCACATGGTGTCTTCATCCGCCAGTGCTCTGTGCCGTCGAAGCCGACGACCTGCAGCGGCGAGCCGAAGTAGAAGCTCTCGGTCTGTTCACAGACCCGGAAGTTGCGGCCGACGCTAAACGGAAAGGTCTTCACCACGGCGCCGGTGCGCGACAGGCGCAGCACCCGATGCGCCCGTTCGTCGAGCGCGTAAAAGTCACCACTGGCCCCGACATCAATCCGCTGGGGCGCGTCGAAGTTGGCATTATTGAAGCCGCTGTAGCGCCCGAGTTCCTTCCCGTCCGGCGCATAGAAAGCCGCAGTGTGCGCAAAGTGGCTCATGAGCAGCGCATAAGTCCCATCGGCGGCAACGGCACTCACCCAAGTCAAGTGGCCCGAGGGCGAACCAAACTTCCCTGAGCCGTCCGGCCGCAGGGAGAGAAAAAAACCGGGATCCGGGATGCTGCTAAGATAAACCCGGCCGTCCCGGCCACCGACCATTCGCGCGGCGGACGCGACGAAGCCCGACGGTTCTTTGGAAATCGTTCGCTCAACGACCACCGGCGCCGCCTCGCACGTCGCCAAAAACATGAAGCCCAGCATCCACCGCCCCGCCCCGCCAGTCATCAGTCGTTTCGTGTTTCGACCATGCCAACTTCGCATATCACTATGAGTGTTTTGCATCGGTTTCCTCGCTCAGCTCAAATTTTGTATTTACAAATCTCAGCCTCGCCGGCCACCGGCCGCCGCAGCAGGATGAGGTCGCTCACTTCAACGGTGGCGCCGTGCCGGGGGTCGAGCGCGGCCAGCGCCGCATCGGTGCCGGCCACCGTGAGATCCAACCGCGCCAGCCCGGCCATGTCAGTGACACCGGCATGTTCCAGAACGATGCGCATCTCGGCCGGCCAGTCGTGCGTCAGTGGCACCAGCACCGCCCGCCAGCGGTCGGTCAGCACATCCCCCAAGCAGGCATAGGTGGTCCGGCCCGCCGGAAAACTCAGGATCGGCCGGATCGTGCTTGGTTGATCGGCCCGCACCCGCATCAAGAGCGCCACCGCGCCCGCGGGGTTGCCGGCCTCCGGGAACTGCAGGTGGCCCGGCGTTTTCTGTGAGAAGCGCACGGAGGCAGGTGCGGCACCCGGTTCCGGTGGCACCGCCGCGCCAGACTCCGTTCGTACCGCCGCCAGCGGTATCCGAATCTGCGCCAAGGGCAGGCGCGCCCAGTCCGCCAAAGTCCAACCGATATCAATCTCGACCTGCAGTTCGTCCAACACTTCCCCCGGCGCCGTTTCCGCCCGAACGCGAATCCGAGCCACGCCGAGTTCGACGAAGGGCCGCGTCCCCACCACTGGTTGCCACTCGACAAAGGCGTGACCTGCAACGCGCAGTTGCGTGGCGGGAGCGGCGGCGACAAGTTCGCCCCGGACATTTCGGAGCGACACCGTGACCGCCAGCGCCTCGCTCCGCAGGTTGTTCACGCGCACGGTAAGCGGCAATCGTTGTGCCAGCGCCGGGTCGCGCAGATACCACCGCTGGTTGGTCGGATGCAAGACGGCGCGGTCGGGCACGTGCTGCACAATCACGCCGCTGGCCGGCAACGGTGACGGCACCGGCAGCGCCGGCCGCGATTGACCCCAAAGACGCAACGCCCGCCCATCGGTCCGCACCTTCGCTCGGGCCACAGCCGGCTCGATGAACACCAGCACCAGGCCGTCCTCGAGCGGAACTGACCCGTCACCATTCAGCGCAAGCACGCGGCCATCGGCGCCTTCGACCCGGCGCACGGGCACAGCGCACGCAAGCGCAGCCCCGGGCCGCACCACGTTGGTGAACAGCGCGACCACGGCCTCCCGGTCATCGGTGAACACCCGGGCCTTGAGCACGGCCGAATCGTTCACAGGCCAATCACCGATGAACTCTTTGCCGCGCAGGACGCGGGCGGCATTGACGTACGTCGCCAGGTTCCGGTACGGCGAACCCGCGGGGTCCGTCATCGAGAAATCCTGGCCAGCTTCGTGGTACGGAGCGTACAAGAACGCAAAGAACCGCGCCACGCCGCCGGCATAGGCCTCGACGACTTTGGCCAGCAAAATCATCCCGCGAGTCCGGTCAGGCGTCGCATCCGCGCTGCCGCGCGTGATTGGCTGAGTCACGTGGGAACCGGCTTCGGTGAGCCACAGCGGCAGCGCCTGACGCCCGTTGGCGCCGAGCCACTGCCGGTAACAGTCCACATAATACTCGATCGACTCTGGCAGGTCATAATGGTGAAA
>OMJI01000282.1 GCA_900299315.1 Verrucomicrobiota bacterium
CCGCAGTTCGGGCGGGCGCGAATGCGTACTTGGCGCAGCAGTTCAAGAAGATCGTCGTGCTGATCGTGGTGTTGACGGTGGTGCTGTTCTTCACGGCGATGGCCGGGAGCGGATCGGCCAAGTTTGAAGTGGCCTTCGGCCGGGCGGGCGCGTTCTTGATGGGCTCGCTGTTCAGCTTCGCGGTCGGGTTTGTCGGGATGCGGTTCGCGACACTCGGCAACCTGCGCGTGGCGGCGGCAGCGCGCAATTCGTTTGGCGGCGCGTTGCAGATTGGGTACCGGACGGGAACCATTACCGGGATGCTGACCGATGGTCTTGGCTTGCTCGGCGGAACGCTGATCTTCATGGCGTACGGCGAGAAGGCGTATGAAGTCCTGCTCGGGTTCGGGTTCGGCGGCACGTTGATCGCGCTGTTCATGCGCGTCGGCGGCGGCATCTACACGAAGGCGGCGGACGTCGGGGCGGACCTCGTCGGCAAGATCGAGGCCGGGATTCCCGAGGACGATCCGCGCAACGCGGCGACCATCGCGGACAACGTTGGCGACAACGTCGGCGATTGTGCCGGTATGGCGGCGGATATTTTCGAGTCGTACGAAGTGACGATCGTGGCTGCGATGATTCTCGGCTACGCCTCGTTCGGTCACAAGGGCGTGATCTTCCCGTTGCTGGTGCGCGCCATCGGCGTCATCGGCTCCATCATCAGCACCTACAGCGTGCGCGCGAAGGAAGGCGATTCGGGTGATGCGGCGTTGCACTCCGTGCATCGCGGCTTCCTGATCGGCTCCCTGATCAGCGTGGTGGGCTTCTTCCTGATCGGGCTGTTCTACCTGCGGTTTGACGCGGCGTACTTGCTGCAATACCCGCAATCCGCAGCCGGGTTCCCGGGCGGTCCGAATGCATTACCGGGCTGGGTGAACTTCGGCGTGGCCGGGCTCGATCTGCGGCCGGCCTGGACGTGCCTGATCGGTGTGTTCCTCGCCGTGGCCTTGAACAAGTGCACCAGCTACTTCACGCACACGACGCATGAGCCGGTCAAGTCGATGGCCAAAGCCTGCCAGACCGGTCATGCCACGAACATCATCCAAGGTTTCGCTGTCGGCTATGAATCGACCGTCTGGGCGATCATCATCATCTCCGCGGCAGTCGGCGCGTCGGTGGCCATCTACGGCGGCACATCCGCCATCTTCGTGGCCTACGGGGTGGCGATGTGCGGCATTGGAATGCTCACGCTGACCGGCAACACGATCTCGATGGACGTGTTCGGCCCCGTGGCTGACAACGCGAACGGCATCGGTGAAATGGGTTACGAGCCGGAACAGATGGGGCCGGAAGCCACGAAGAAGGCGCGCCAGATTCTCGCCGACCTCGACGCCGTCGGTAACACGACGAAAGCCGAGACGAAAGGTATCGCGATTGGCTCGGCCGTCATCGCGGCCGTCTCCTTGTTCGCCAGCTTCATCGCCGTCATGACGATGGGCAGCGAAGAGAAGATCAGCGAGATGACCAAGGCCCAGTACGATCACGTGGCCGGGATGCTCACCGTGGCGGACCCGACCGTGTTCATCGGTTTGCTCATCGGCGGCGCAGTGCCGTTCCTGTTCAGTTCGATGACCATCCGCGCGGTCGGCCGGGCGGCCTTCCTGATCGTGAAGGAATGCCGGCTGCAGTTCCGCGACAAGGAGATCTGGGCCGGAACGAAGACGCCCGATTACGGTCGCGTCGTCGGCATCTGCACCACCGCGGCGCAGAAGGAACTCATCGGCCCCGGCCTGCTGGCCATCCTCGCGCCGTTGGCGGTGGGTTTCCTGCTCGGACCGCTGGCGCTTGCCGGGTTCCTTGCCGGAATGATCCTCGTGGGCCAACTGCTGGCGGTCTTCATGGCCAATGCCGGTGGCGCGTGGGATAACGCGAAGAAACTGATTGAGGACGAGCCAAAGAATCCGGAGAAGAATACCGGTAAAGGTTCCGAACGTCACAAGGCCGCCGTGACCGGCGACACCGTGGGTGATCCACTCAAGGATACGGCGGGCCCGGCCATCAACCCGTTGATCAAGGTGATGAACATGGTCAGCCTGTTGTTGCTGCCGATCGTGTTGAAGTTCCACGCGGTTCGCGGTGTGACCGACAAACGCGAATGGCCGCTGGCACTGGGCATCGTCGTGGCGGTCGCAGCCTTGGCGGCGATCGTCTGGGCGGTCAACAAGTCCAAGGCCGACACGCCCGAGATGGCGGCGATGGAGCAGGAGTTGGAGAAGGCGTAAGCCGGGCAGGTTGTTTCACCTCGTGGCGGAGGGCGGTGCCAAGCCGCTCTCCGCTTCTGTGAACTGGCACGTTCACAGCTATATTGGGCCAGTGAATGAAAGTTCACTGGCCCATTTTGTTTCTCGTTCTTGCCGGTGCGACTGCCCGAGCCGAATGGCAAGCCGCGTTCAGCCTCACGGATGGCTCCCGGATCGTCGGCCAACCAGTCGCGAAGGCGCTGCCGTTGCAAGCCGACGGGGTGGGCGCGATGGAGATTCCGTGGGACCGGATCCGTGCGATTCAAATCAGCGACGACCACCGGGCCGCATCTGTCCAACTTCTCAATCGTGACCAAGTCCAGGGTCGCATCACCGGCAATGCTCTTTCGCTGGAGACTTTGTTCGGGATCCGGGAAGTCCCTGTGTCGCTTATCCGGCAGGTTCACTTTCGCCGAGCCGGTGGCCGCGATGTCTTGTGGGATGTCCTGCCGATTGCCCCGCGCGATCTCGATGCCCGACCGGCCGCACCCGCCAAGGTCGATGAAGGGGAACTGACGCTCGATGGCTGGCAAGTCCGGTCGCGACGGACGTTCGCCAGGCCGGTGACCTTCGAATGCACCGCCACGCTGCAGAAGGTAGTCGCGAATGACGCGGCGCTCTCGATCCGATTCGTGCCGGTGGATGAACCGCGCGACGCGGTTCCCGCCCGGGCGGTGGTGGTGATGGTCGGTCACCGAGGCAACGGCCGGCAGTTCGTCACCGTCAGTCGCAACGACGCGCCGCCGGCAATCCTCTACGAGGAGATCGGCCGCCTCAACGTCGGTGAGCCGTACGCGATCCGCGTGACGTGGACTGACGACAAAATCGAAGTGGGCCTGAACGATAGCACGTTCGTCACACGCGCCGTAACCGCGTGGTATGAGCGGTTCCACATCGATTTGGCCGGTGGGCAATATGGCGACACTTGGCGCGTCGCTGATTGCGTGGTGCGAAATCCATGACGCTTTCCCTGCTGCTGGCGATGAGCCTGCCGGTCACCGTGTTTCTCCAAGACGGTTCGCGAATCGTCGGCAATACGCGCATCGCGCAACTGCCACTGCGAATCGGCTCAAGTCTCGTCACCAACCTGCCGTTGCAGCACGTGCGCACCGTAACCCTTACGGACGACGGAGCGGGACAGTTGGTTGAACTCGGTCACGGCGACCCGCTGCGAGGTCGCGTGGGTGTGAGCACGTTTCCGCTAAGCACGTCGTTGGGGGAATTGGAATTGCCGTGGTCAACCGTGGAGGAGTTGCACGTTGATGCGCCGACTGGTGAGATTCAATGGCTCACGGCGGCTGGCATGCCCGGCTTCCAATTGGCGCAAGGCGGCGAGCTGGTGCTGACCGGCGGGCGAGCTTGGACGCAGCAACGCTTTCAGGCGCCGCTCGTCGTGGAGTGCGAAGTGCTGCTGGCCAACCGGGTCAACAACGGTACCGGCTGGCTGGACATCGCGCTCGTCGCTGATTCCGCACGGCGAATGACGACTGACCGGCCGAGCGGCGTCCGGTTGGTTTATGGCGCGCGGACGAAGGAAGGTGTGCAGGATGGTGTTGTGCTCCGGCACCTGCACACAGCGCAGGACTCGACCCGACGGAAAGGGGAGGCGCCGTTTCTACTGGCGCCGGGCGTCTGGCATCGGCTGCGATTCGAAGTGACCGGCGAGGGACTGCGCGTCTTGCTGAATGGACGCCGGTATGAATTGGGTGGCGTCCAGATTCCGACGATACCGGTGTCTGTCGAACTCTCCAGCGATCAGGCCGATAGCCGGTGGCGGGTGCGGAATTTTGCCGTTCGCTGAGCCGCCGTTGCCAAGCCGGTGGGGTTTGGTAGTATGCGGCCGGGCAACGGATGAATTCTCTCTGGTTGATCATTGGTTCGCTGGCCGCGTTTGCGGTGGCGTACCGGCTTTACGGCGCCTTTCTGGCGGCGAAGGTCGCAGCGCTGGATGATTCCCGGCCGACGCCGGCACACCGGCTCAAGGATGGGGTGGATTATCACCCGACTAACCGGTTGGTGTTGTTCGGCCATCATTTTGCGGCGATTGCTGGCCCGGGCCCGTTGGTGGGGCCGGTTTTGGCGGCGCAGTGGGGATTCGCGCCCGGGTTCATCTGGATTGTGATTGGCGCGTGCCTGGCCGGGGCGGTGCATGACTTCGTGGTGTTGTGGGCCTCGGTCCGGGAGGACGGGTTATCGCTGCCGAAGATTGCGCGGACGAATATCGGGCCGTTCTCCGGCATTGTGTCGTCGGTGGCGACGCTGTTCATCATCGTCATCACCCTGGCGAGCGTGGGCATCGTGGTGGTGAACGCATTAAGCGAGAGCGCGTGGGGGATGTTTACGATCATCGTGACGATCCCGGCTGCGCTGCTGACCGGGTTGTGGATGTACAAGGTGCGTCCCGGCAAGGTGGCGGAGGCGTCGCTGATCGGCGTGACGATCGTGCTAGCCGGGGTGTTCTTGGGGAAACCATTTGCGGAGTCCGGTTGGGCGCACGCGCTGTTGTTCGACAAGCCGACATTATCGCTGCTGCTGCCGGCGTATGCGTTCGTGGCGTCGGTGCTGCCGGTATGGGTGTTGATGTGCCCGCGCGACTACCTCAGCTCGTACATGAAGATCGGGGTGATGGTGGTGCTGGGGGCGGGAATCGTGGTGGCGCATCCGACGTTGAAGATGCCGGCGTTCACGCCGTTCCTGAATGGCGGTGGGCCGGTGATTCCCGGGCCGGTCTGGCCGTTTGTCTGCATCGTGATCATGTGCGGGGCGATTTCCGGTTTCCACGCGTTGATTGCGTCGGGGACGACGCCGAAGATGATTTATCGGGAATCGCACATCCGTCCCATCGGCTACGGTGCGATGGTGTTGGAAGGTTTTGTGGCGATTACCGCGTTGGTTGCGGCGTGTGCGTTGGAGCCGGGCGATTATTTTGCAATCAACATCCCGGTGGAGAAACACGACGCCATCGTTGCCAAGGTGGAAGCGCAGCATGGCTGGAACATCGCGCCGCAGGAATTGACGCGGCTGGAGACGGAGACCCAGGAGAAGCTTGCCGGGCGCGTCGGCGGCGCGGTGACGTTGGCGGTCGGCATGGCCAATGTATTCGCGAAGGTGATGAAGGGGTTGACGGCCTACTGGTACCACTTCGTCATCATGTTCGAGGCGCTGTTCATTCTCACGTTGCTGGAGACCGGTACACGCGTGGCCCGGTTTGTCTTTCAGGAAACCGCCGCGCAGTTCTCGACCGGGCCGGTAGCGACGGGGAAGCCCCGGTGGGGGACGAACATCGTGATGAGCGCGGCGACTTGTTTCGCTTGGGGATACCTGCTGTATACCGGCAAAATTGAAACGCTTTGGCGGATGCTCGGTATCGCGAATCAGTTGCTCGCTGCAATCGCGTTAGCCGTCGGCACGACGTATCTGTTGAATCACGCGCCCAAACGCCGGTATGCGCTTTGCACCGGGATTCCGTTCGCCTTCATCCTCGTGACCGTGCTGACGGCCGGTGTGCAAAGCGTGCAGGGTTGGTGGCAGAAGATCCCCAGCGTACCGGCCAAGGAACAATTCTCCCTGCAACTCATGTGCTGGCTCGCGTCGATCATGCTTGTCCTGACGGTGGTGATCGCGCTGGATGCGTTGCGGAAGTGGTGGAGTATCCTTCGCGGGCCGGACGATGAGGTTGCGGTTACTGAAACAGCCTGACGCTGCGGCGCTTGAAAAAGGGGATGAGCATCATCCCGGCCGCAAAGCCGCCGATGTGAGCCCAAAACGCGACACCACCGCCGTCATTTCCCACCGTCGCCCACCCACTGAGTAATTGCATCCCGAACCATACGAGCAGGAGTAGAAACGCCGGGACGTAGAAGAAGCGGATAAAGATGAAGATGGGCAGCATGACCAGGACGCGCGCCCGGGGATAGAGCAGAAGATACGCGCCGAGGACACCGGAGATTGCGCCACTGGCGCCGACCATGGGAACGGTGGAGTGGGGGTTGATGGCGATTTGCGCTCCCGCCGCCGCCAAACCTGCCAGCAGGTAGAAGAAGATGAAGCGGATGTGGCCGCAGGCGTCCTCGATGTTGTTCCCAAAAATCCAGAGGTAAAGCATGTTCCCGATGAGGTGCATCCAGCCGCCGTGGAGAAACATCGAGGTGAGCGGTGTCGCGAAGACGTTCGGGTTCCGCGCGCCGGTGAGATGCGCGGGCGTCAGGGCGAAATCGGCGAAGAAGGCCGGAACGACTTCCGGGGGAAGAGTGACTTCGTAGAGAAAGACGGCGACGTTGGCCAAGATCAGCGCAACGGTAATGAACGCAAATGTGCGGGTGGGGTTGTCGTCGCGCAGCGGAATCATGGCGTCGGCGCGCGCAATCGATCCTTGAGCCAGTTGACGATCTGCGGCGTCAGGTCGCTCACGCCACGGAGCAGGTCTGTTCCGCGCAGCGTCCCGGTGCTGGCGATCAACTCTTTGCCGTCGAGCTTGCCACCGGCTTTCTGGCGGAGTTCGATCAACTTCTTGGCGGAAGCAAAGGGGATGTTGTCGCCGGCGGAGGTCACGATGCGGAAGGGTACCGGGCCGAGGCGATCCATGGCTTCGTCGGCCTTCAACCCCTGATAGTCGATCACCGGGCTGAGCAAGACCAAGGCGGCGATGTCTTCGTTGAACAGGGCGTACCGGAGGGCGAGGTTGGCGCCGAGTACAGAACCCAGTAGCGCCACCCGGTCGGCGTCCACACCGGGCTGGCCATTAAGCCAGTCGAACGCCGCATTCAAATCCAGCAGCATGTCCTGATAATCGTGTTGGGTAAAAGATTGCAGGTCGACGCGCATCGGGCCGTTTGCCGCAAGGCGACGGATGCTTTCACCATGACCGCGCAGATCGATGGCGAGTGCAGCAATGCCGTTTTCCTGGAGAAGCGCGGCCAGCGGGGCCCAAATTTCGCGCGTCCGACCGGCTTCGTGAATCAGGATGATGGCCGGGGACTTGGCATCCGAGGAGGCTGGGTAGTAGGTGGCGGCGATCTCGACGTCGTCCGAAGTGCGCAAGAAGATGTTGGTGCTGCCCCCGGCATACACAGCCTGCGCAAGAAGGAACAACATCACGCCAACCCATTTCATGGCGCGGACTCTAACAGAGGCTTATTCGAGTTCAACGGTTTTCAAGAGCTGCGCCACCAAGACATCCCGGGCCGCGGCCCGGTCGCGCGCGATGATGCAGAAGGGATAGCCGAACGTCACCGACATCCGGCCGCCACGGAACCACCGGCGCCAGTCGTGAAATTGATGGGTGTCCCGTACCACAGTGGGCAGGACGGCAGCGCCGGTGAGCTGTGCAATCAGTGCCGCGCCGTCCTTGATGGCATGAAGGGGCTTGTCTTCCGTGCGAATCCCGCCTTCGGGGAAAATGCCCACGCACCGGCCGTGGCGAAGTCGGCGCGCCGCCTCACGAGCGGCACCGTGGTCGTGCCGGGTGCGATCAATCGGGAAGGAGTTGAGATGGCGAACGACCGGTCCCCAGAACGGGTGGTGAAACAGTTCAGCCATTGCCATGAACTCGACCGGCCTTCGTGCGAGCCAGCCGATGAGCAGGGGATCGGCAAAACTGCGGTGATTGCTGACGATGAGGAGCGGCCCGGTTGGGGGGATGCGCGACCGACCGGAGACTTGTGTTCGGAAAGCGGTGTGAAATACCACGCAGGAAAGAAACCTGACGAATTGGTAGAACACGACTACATCTTAAACAAAAAGCGCCAGTCCCGCAATTGCCGCGAGACTGGCGCTGCATGGCATCGTTGAGATGCCGGTACGATCTCAGGCTTTGCGACGGCGCAACATCATCGCGCCCGCCAGCCCCATGCCCACGAGAAGCATCGTGGTTGGTTCTGGTACAACATTGATGGTAGCCTTGTAGTTACTGCCATCTCCGTTGTTGACGTAGAGCGTGTTCTCGTTGACCGCTTGGTAGTAAACCTCCAACGTGTGTTGGCCAAGTCCCAAGCCGGTGCCAATTTCCTGCATGCCGGCTCCGGCTTCCTGCCAGAGGTCGTTGTTCCCACGAGCGCCAGCGTAAGGCAGATTCAGCTGAACGAAGCTGCCGCTGTCGATCTTGTAGAACATACTGACGGTCGTGCCGAGTGCCTGTGGAAACGTCTGCGCCTCGCCGCCAATCTTGAGGCTGTTTCCCAAGTTCAGCGTAAAGGTCGCGCCCGTGAAGGCTGGGTTGCTACCATCATTGATATCAACCCAGTTGAAGGCGTTGCCGCCTCCGTTGTTGTCGAGTACTACGTAGGCGTTCCCGAAGAAGCTCAAGGGGGTAACCCCGCCTTGGCTGTCATCGAGAGGGCAGTGAACAAAGCCACTGCGCTGAGACGAACGATCCATTTCTGCATCTTCCCTATACCCTCCGTACGTTGTTTCCCTGTTAGCGTCTGCTAGAACGCTTGAATAGGGAAATTCGGTACAGAACCTACACAGTCTGTCAATACCGAAGGCAGAATTTTACCGGAGAAAGGTTTTGCAAAACCGAGAGATAGCTGCCATCATCGACTTGATGAAACAGTCAGTCAAACGCTACACAATTAAGGATATTGCGGAACAGAGCGGCGTCTCCTTGTCGACAGTCTCTCTGGTCATGAACAACAACCCGCGTATCAGTGAGGCTACTCGGCAGCGCGTGCTTGATACGATTGAGCGCCTCGGGTATCAGCCGAATCGTATGGCTCGAGGCTTGGCGTGGCAACGATCGCAAACACTCGCCATCCTCTTACCCCAGCTCCGACATACTTTTGCTGACGTTTACTTTGGCGAGATTATCAGTGGGATTCATGATCGGGCGACGAAGTTGGGTTACAAGATCATGCTCGAAGTGGCCCGGACCGAGTTTGTCGAGTCACGGGAGTATCTGCAACTATACGAGCAGAAAGTTGTCGACGGCATTTTGTTCATTGGAGCCAATGCCAAGCATCATTTTCTCAAGGATTTTGCCGACAGGGCTAACCCGTTTGTGATGGTGAATAATTACTCGCGGGAGTTTGATCTCAACTACGTCGTTTCGAACTACAAGTACGGTGCCTGGCAAGCGGCGAAACATTTGGTGAGACTCGGCCATAAACGGGTTGGCTTCATTGCC
>OMJI01000283.1 GCA_900299315.1 Verrucomicrobiota bacterium
ACGGCGTGGCGGTGCTGAGTCGGCGCGAGGGGATTTCGTTCGCGACGAGCGTGGTCAGCGATTGCGCGCCGTTGTGGTCGCTGGTGAAGACGATTTTGGATACCGGCGCGGAGATTCACACGTTGCGCGACCCGACCCGCGGCGGCGTGGCGGCGGCGGTGTGCGACATCGCCCGGGCGTCGGGCGTGGGGATTCGATTGCAGGAGAGCGCGCTGCCGATTCACCGGGAAGTGCAGGGCGCGTGCGATTTGCTGGGGCTGGAGCCGTTGACGATTGCGAATGAGGGGAAGGTGCTGGTGTTCTGCCCGGCCAAGGATGCCGACCGGGTGTTGACGGCGATGCGCGGGCATCCGCTGGGCAAGGGGGCGTGTGTGATCGGGGAAGTCGCCGAGAAACCAAAACAGATGGCGCTGTTGCGCACGAAGATCGGCGGCGAGCGAGTGATCGACCTGCCGACCGGCGAAGATTTACCGAGGATTTGCTGAAAAGGAACTGACATGACCAAACGACAATTCATCACAATGGATGGGAACGAGGCGGTCGCTTATGTGGCGTACCGGGTGAACGAGGTGATCGCGATTTACCCGATCACGCCGTCCTCGCCGATGGGCGAGTGGGCGGATCAATGGGCGTCGGAAGATTGCCTGAACATCTGGGGCACGCGCCCGGCCGTCATGGAAATGCAGAGCGAAGGCGGCGCGGCCGGGGCGGTCCACGGCGCGTTGCAGACCGGCTCGTTGACCACCACGTTCACGGCGTCGCAGGGGTTGCTGCTGATGATCCCCAACATGTACAAGATCGCCGGCGAATTGACCCCGGCCGTCTTCCACATCGCGGCCCGGTCGCTCGCGGCGCAAGGGCTTTCGATTTTCGGCGATCACCAGGACGTGATGGCCGCCCGGCAGACGGGTTGGGCGATGCTTTGCTCGAACAACGTCCAAGAAGCGATGGACTTCGCGCTCATCGCGCAGGCGGCATCGCTGGAGTCCCGGATTCCGTTCCTACACTTCTTCGACGGCTTCCGCACGTCTCACGAGGTCGCGAAGATCGAGGTGCTCGCGGAGGATGATTTGCGCGCGATGATTGACGACAATCTGGTGCTGGCGCACCGGGCGCGGGCGTTGTCGCCCGACCGGCCCGTGTTGCGAGGCACGGCGCAGAACCCGGACGTGTATTTCCAGGCGCGCGAGACGGTGAATCCGTTTTATGCGAAATGCCCGGACATCGTGCAGGCGCAGATGGACAAGTTTGCGAAGATCGTCGGCCGGCAGTACCGGCTCTATGAATATCATGGTGCGCCGGACGCGGAGCATGTGATCGTGATGATGGGCTCCGGCTGCGAAGCGGCGCACGAGACGGTGGATTTCCTCAAGGGCAAGGTCGGGTTGCTGAAGGTGCGGTTGTACCGGCCGTTCGACATGCCGCGGTTCGTCGCGGCGCTGCCGGCCTCGGTGAAACAGATCACAGTGCTCGACCGGACAAAGGAGCCCGGCTCGGCCGGTGAGCCGTTGTACCAGGACGTCGTCACCGCGCTGGCGGAAGCCGGCAAGTCGATCAAGGTGCTCGGTGGCCGGTACGGCTTGTCCTCCAAGGAGTTCACGCCGGCCATGGTCAAGGCGGTGTTCGAGAACAAGACCAAGAACCATTTCACTGTCGGCATCCACGACGACGTCACGCACACGAGCCTCGCGTTCGACGAGAAATTCTCTACCGAGCCCGCACAGGTGGTGCGCGCGGTGTTCTACGGGCTCGGGTCCGACGGCACCGTCGGCGCGAACAAGAACTCGATCAAGATCATCGGCGAGAACACGGACAACTACGCCCAAGGCTACTTCGTGTACGACTCGAAGAAGTCCGGCTCGATGACCGTCTCGCATCTGCGGTTCGGGCCGCAGCCGATCCGGTCGACCTACCTCGTCTCGCAAGCGAACTTCGTGGCCTGCCACCAGCCGATCTTCCTCGAACGCTACGATGTGCTGAAGGAAGCGATTCCCGGTGGTGTGTTCCTGTTGAACTCGGCTTACAGCGCTGCCGAGGTCTGGCAACATCTGCCGCGCGCGACGCAGCGGCAACTGATCGAGAAGAAGCTCAAGTTCTACACCATCGACGCCGTGAAAGTGGCGCGCGACAGCGGCATGGGCGGGCGCATCAACACGGTGATGCAGGTCTGTTTCTTCGCCATCTCCGGCGTGTTGCCGAAGGCGGAGGCGATCGAGGCGATCAAGTATTCGATCAAGAAAACCTACGGCAAGAAGGGCGACGAGATCGTGCAGATGAATCTCAAGGCCGTTGACAACACGCTCGCGCACTTGCACAAGGTGCCGGTCCCCGCCGCTGTGGACGCGACAGCCGACCTGCTTGCTCCGGTCTCCGACGAGGCACCGGACTTTGTCCGCAACGTGCTCGGCGAAATCATCGCGGCGCGCGGCGATTCGTTGCCGGTCAGCAAGATGCCGATCGATGGAACGTTCCCGACCAACACGGCCCGGTGGGAGAAGCGCAACATCGCGCTCGATATCCCGGTCTGGGACCCGGCCACCTGCATCCAGTGCGCGAAGTGCGCGATGGTCTGTCCGCACGGCACGATCCGCACGAAGGTGTACGAGCCGGCAGTCTTGACGGGCGCACCGGCTACGTTCAAGTCGTGCGAAGCACGCGACCGGGATTGGAAGCCGCTCGGGTTGAAGTTTACCATCCAAGTCGCGGCAGAGGACTGCACCGGCTGCGGACTGTGCGTCGATGTCTGCCCGGCCAAAAACAAGACGCAGACGAAGCTGAAGGCGATCAACATGGCCCCGCAAGCGCCGTTGCGCGACGCCGAGCGCGAGAACTGGGATTTCTTCCTCAACCTGCCGGAGATGGACCGGCGGAAGTTGAAGGTCGGCAGCATCCCGCAGCAGCAGATGCAACAGCCGCTCTTCGAGTTCAGCGGCGCCTGCGCGGGTTGCGGCGAGACGCCGTACCTGAAACTGGTCAGCCAGTTGTTTGGCGACCGGATGATCGTCGCCAACGCCACCGGCTGCTCGTCGATTTACGGCGGCAACCTGCCGACGACGCCGTGGGCGCAGAACAAGGACGGGCGCGGCCCGGCCTGGTGCAATTCGCTGTTCGAGGACAACGCGGAGTTTGGTTTGGGATTCCGGTTGTCCGTCGACAAGCAGACGGAGTTTGCGCAGGAGTTGTTGAAGAAGCACGCGGCGGTCGTCGGCGATGATTTGGTCACGGCGATCCTGAACGCCGACCAGAAGGACGAGGCCGGTATCTACGATCAGCGGGAGCGCGTGGCGGCGTTGAAGCAGAAGCTGACCACGCCCGAGACCCGGCAGTTGCTGGCGGTGGCGGATTTGCTCGTGAAGAAGAGCGTCTGGATCATCGGCGGCGACGGTTGGGCGTACGACATCGGGTTCGGCGGCTTGGACCACGTTTTGGCCAGCGGCCGGAACGTGAACATCCTCGTGCTGGACACGGAGGTGTACTCCAACACCGGTGGCCAATGCTCGAAGTCCACGCCGCGCGGCGCGATTGCGAAGTTTGCCGCAGGCGGCAAGCCGGTCGGGAAGAAAGACCTCGGCTTGATCGCGATGAGTTACGGGCACGTGTACGTCGGTTCCGTGGCGATGGGCGCGCGGGACGAGCACACGTTGCGGACGTTCCTCGAAGCGGAGAGTTACGACGGGCCGTCGCTGATCATCGCGTACAGCCATTGCATCGCGCACGGCATCAACATGACGACCGCGATGCAGAACCAGAAGGCGGCGGTGAACAGCGGGCAGTGGCTGTTGTACCGGTACGACCCGCGGCGCTCGGCCACGGGCGAGAATCCGTTCCAGTTCGATTCCCGGCCGCCGACGAAGAAGGTGTCCGAGTTCTTGCTCATGGAGAACCGGTTCAAGATGCTCACCAAGAGCAAGCCGGAGGACGCCAAGATCCTGTTCGACATGGCGCAGGACGACGTCGAGGCGCGCTACCGGCTGTACGAGTACCTCGCCAGCCGCAAGACCAAACCCGACGCAGCCGCCGTGGCCGGTGCCGCCGCGCAACCACCCACAACCACGGTGACCGCGTGAACTCTGACACACAAGTTCTTGTAGGGCGCGATGCCCGAGGTCGTGTTCGGGTATCGCGCCGTGCCGTGACCTGCTGGCCGCCAACAGCGCGAAATCCCGCTCGGAGCGGGACTTCGCGCCATACAATCATTTCATGATGAGAGGATGACTATGGACCTGACGACTACCTATCTGGGAATGAAGTTGAAGAACCCGCTCGTGATGTCGGCTTGCGGGCCGTTGTCGGAGGAAATCGGCAACCTCCGCCGCGCCGAGGATGCCGGGGCGGGGGCGGTGGTGTTGTACTCGCTCTTTGAGGAGCAGCTCCGCCACGACACGCACGAGCTGCATTACCGGCTCGAACAGGGGACGAACTCGTTCGCCGAGGCGCTCTCGTATTTTCCCGAGCCGGCGCAGTTTCATCTCGGGCCGGAAGGTTACCTGAAACATATCCAGCAGGCGAAAGCCGCGGTGAAGATCCCGGTTGTCGCCAGCTTGAACGGCTGTTCGCTCGGCGGCTGGACGGATTTCGCCAAGAAGATCGAGAAAGCCGGGGCGGATGCGCTGGAGTTGAACATCTACTACATCCCGACCGACCTGACGTTGAGCGGCGCGGAGGTGGAGCAGACCTACGTGGACATCCTCAAGGCAGTGAAGGCCGTCGTGAAGATCCCGGTCGCGGTGAAGCTGAGCGCCCGGTTCAGCAACATCGCCAACATGGCCAAGCGCCTCGACTCGGCCGGGGCCAACGGGCTGGTGATGTTCAACCGGTTCTACCAGCCGGACATCGACCTCGACGCGCTCGAAGTGAAACCGCGCGTCCTGCTCAGCACGCCGCACGCGATGCGATTGCCGCTCCGCTGGATCGCTATCCTGCACGGGCGCGTCCAAGCCAGCCTTGCCGCGACGAGCGGCATTCATACCGGCCACGATGTGCTGAAGATGTTGATGGCGGGGGCAAATGTGACGATGTTGTGTTCAGCCCTGCTCAAGCACGGCATCGACCACCTGCGCGCCGTGGAGCAGGAGATGCGGCAGTGGATGGAGGAGCACGAGTACGAGTCCGTCAAACAGATGCAAGGCAGCATGAGCCAGATTCATTGTGCCGACCCGAGCGCGTTCGAGCGCGCGCAATACATGCGCGCCATCACGACGTACAAGGCGGCGTAACTGGAGACCCGACGTGAAAGCCAAACTCGCGACGATGCTGGAACGCGAGGAAGACCGCGTCTGCGCGGCGTGGAACGACCGGCTCAGCGACACCGCGCAACTTGCCGGCAAGCGCATGGCGCCGCGCCCCACCAGTGTATCGCGGTTGCTCCTGCGGGATGTCGTGCGAATCCTGCGCGACGAGCCGCCGGTCTCCCACACCCACGATGGGCGCAGCAACGCCGACCGGCTGGGACCGCAGCCGGATTGGCGCATCAACCTGAACCAGGCGCTCGAAGTGTTGCTCACCGGCGAAGTGGTCGTGCGCGCGTGGGCGGTGAGCTACGTCGACGCAACCGAGCGCGAACAAGTCGTGATGTTCGAGGCCATCAACCGCGCGTTTCATCAACTGCTGCGGTTGCACCTGCGGCATTACTGTGACCAATGTCATAGTGCGGTGATCGATCACGAAGACTAGGAGGACGCCATGAATTACACCCGCGAAGATGCGCTCCACAAAATCCGGGAGTTCCTCGTCAGCCAGACCCGCCCGGACGAGACAACCTGCCAGGCCGCCGCCCGGCTCGGTGTGTTCTGCCACGGCTACGACCGCTGGACCGTCGACCAACTCCGGCACCTCTACCCGTGGTTGGCGAAGAAGGTGCCGGTCGAGACCCCGCGCGAGGAGTTCCTTAAGCTCATCGTGGCGTGGGACAACGCCCGGCAACTCGTCCACAAAGCCCCGACGACCTGCGACGTGAAAGCCATCGACCACGAAGGCTGTCTCGGCTTTGACCGGTTCAACAACGAGCAGCTCAAACGCATGTTTCCCCAATTGTTTACTGCCGAGGACGCCATCGAGCAGTGGTAGTTCCCGCCCGGTAGACTTCTGCTATCATGCGCGGCCATGACTGGTCCGCGCCGGTATATCTTCGTCCCCCTCGGCAGTGCCGGGGATGTGCATCCGCTCACGTGGCTCGCGAAACTGCTCGCGTCGCGCGGGCACGATGTCGTGATGATCGTCCAGACGATGATTGCCGACATCCCGCGTTCTGCCGGGCTGCGTGTTGTGCCGGTGGGGTCTGCGGAGGCGCAACAGGCCATCATCCGCAATCCCGACCTCTGGCATCCCGACCGGGGCTTTCAATTGCTGGCGCGGAACTTCCCCGTCTGGGCGCGCGAAATGATCCCGGCCATCCGCGCCGAGGTTCTGCCGGGGCAGACTGTCCTCGTTGGCGCCGGTATCGCCTTCGGTGCGCGGATCGTGGCCGAAGCCGACCGGCTGCCCTTGGTGACGGTCCACATGCAGCCATCCGCTTTCCTGAGCGTAGCCGACCGGCCCCTGATGCGGCAGGGGTTTGAATTCCTGCAACACCTGCCGGACTTCGCCTGGCGCGGTTTCTTTGCGCTGGCCGACCGGCTGGTGGACCGGCAATTGGCCGGCCCCGTCAACGCGCTGCGAGCGGATCAGGGATTACGCGCACCGGTCCGCGGCATCATGCGAAACTGGTGGCACTCACCGGATCGTGTCATCGCGTTGTTCCCCGAATGGTACGCCCCGAAACGTCCCGACTGGCCACCGCAGACCGTCGTGACCCGGTTCCCGCTGTACGACGAGGCCGACACCCGCCCGATCGATCCCAAGCTGGAAGAGTTTCTCACCGCCGGTGAGCCGCCTGTCCTGCTCTCGCCCGGCTCTGCCAACATGTGGGCCAAGGAATTCTACGAAGCCGGTCTCGCCGCCTGCTGGCAACTCGGTCGGCGCGCCCTCTGTGTGACGCGGTTCCCGGAGCAAGTGCCGGCCGATGTGGCGCATTTCGATTACGTCCCGTTCAGCCGCGTCTTTCCGCGTTGTGCGGCGATCGTTCACCACGGCGGCATCGGCACGTGCGCGCAAGGCATGGCCGCCGCCGTCCCGCAGTTGCTCTTCCCGATGTCCCACGATCAACCCGACCAAGCCCAGCGTCTCAAACGCCTCGGCGTCGCCGATTCGCTGTATCCGAAACAGTTCAAGCCCGCCGCCGTCGCCCGCAAACTCGCTGCACTGATCGAGTCACGGACCGTCGCCCAAGCCTGCCGGGACGTAAAAGCGAAGATGTCCGCCCAGATGCCAGCCGATCAAGTGGCCGCGCTGATCGAATCCGTCCTCTAATTGCGCGGGGAACGCTCAAGATGAGCTACCGAGGCACGCGCGCCAGAGCGGGACTCGGTTAGCTCCAGTTAGGGCAGTCTCGAAACTTGTAGGGCGCATGCGAATCATACTCCTTTCGCTCCTCGGGAGACATACCGGCACGAATCACGCGAGTAATGAAGCCTCCGACCAAGAACCCATCCTCGATGTACATCCAATCGGTGAACTGCGAAGGATGAAAGGTCGTGCGCTCCATAAACCGTAAGCCGGGAAGCTGCGGCTCATTCGCCGCGCGTTGTACTTCCCCGGTAAACCCGCTGTCCTGTGCGGCAACTGACGGTGAGTATGGTTTTGAGTGACTGCATCCCCGCATTCTCCGGTCGCCCTTGTATCTGGCACGATTTGCTGGGTCAAGGAGGGAAGGGGGATAGCGGCAGAAACTTGGCCGGACCGGTGCGGTTGAACCTGTCGTGGGTAGGGGCGAGCCGCCGGCTCGCCCGCGCGGGGGGATTCGGACGAGCCGCCGGCTCGTCCCTACCGCACACCGTCTGGTGTGCCAATTCTGGAGGGACGCGCTCCGTCGCGTCCGTGGGGGAGCAGGCCACGATCCCGCACGTGCGGGATGGCCCTCCAACCAACGGCATCGTTCAGGCTTAGAGCGTGTTTGGAAAGTGGTCATGGCGGCTCACTCGGTGTCCTCCGTGTCTCTGTGGTTTATCGTCTTTCTGGCTGATCTGCCGCATTTCGTGCATTTCGAGCATTTCGTGGTGACAACTCCGGTCGTTCTTGGTGGCTCGGCGGGAGGTGAGTGGGGTCATTGCCGGCTTGTTTGTGGGTCGCCGCCGGGGTAAATGGCGGAGCGATGCCTGAGCTACCGGAAGTAGAAATCCAAGTCCGGCAGTTGCGCCGGCGGTTGCGGGGGCGGCGCATCGTACGGGTCGAGTCGCGCGATCCGAAGATCCGGGTGCCACAACTTGCCGGGGTGCGGATTCGCGACGTGACGCGACGAGCGAAGCACATCATTTTTCATCTCAGCGATGGCCGGTATCTGTTGGCGCATCTTCGGATGACGGGGTG
>OMJI01000284.1 GCA_900299315.1 Verrucomicrobiota bacterium
CCGCTGGTGATGTTGCCGCTGGGGGAGCTGAACATGCGGCCGATGGCCTCACCTAAGCTCAAGATGGCGGACGCTCCCAGCCCCGCCAACAAACCGGCCAGCAATGCGACCCCGAAGCCGCAAGTGAAAGTGGCAAAGGCGACCGCGGCGATCAAGGCGATGCCGATGATGGCGCCGACCAGAAATCCAGCCAGCGCGCTGGTGTGGGCGATCTGGTCGCCCAGGCGAGCAGCTTCTTTTCCCATGGCTCAGTCGGTGGAAGACGAAGGATCGGCCGGCATCGGCACCGGCGCTTGATAGCTGGCGAGCCATTGCGCCCAGAGCTGCTCGAATTCATCGCCGAACCCGTGTGCGCGCGCCCCCGTGAACACCACGATGCGCCCCGGGCTCAATTCGAACGCGGCCTGGCGTTGATAGATCGTCAACTTGCCGTTGCGATAACGCGCGTCAATGCGCTCGCCCGTGGGCGCGGCCTCGTCGCGCCCGAGCCGCGCGGGCTGTCGGCTGATGAGGTGATGGCCGGCCAGTTGCGACTTGAGCAGCGCGAGCTGCCGATCGACGTAAGTGGGCAACGTCTCGCCGGGCTTCATCCAATCGCGCGCGACGCTGAGGTTGGGCTGCACCTGCACATTGGCCGGCACCAAGACGTTGGTGGTGCGATCTTCGTACCCGGGCGGCAGGCCGATGCTGCCTTCGGTGAAGACCACTACAGATCGTTCAGCCGAAGAAACAGGCCGCTTCATTGCTTACGTGGACTAATGGATATGGTCGCCACGCATTTCGGATTTCGCTCCGCGAATCCGAAGCTCACGTCGGCCCAGGCCAGCTTCGCTGTATGCGTTGTTTCCTCATCGGAAGACCGTCCACGAGGAACATCGGTGATTTCGAGCTTTGAGAAGTGCGTCCGGACCTGATCCAGGTTGACACACCTCCCCTCCAACTGCAGCACTAATAGGCCTGGATGGCCGCCACCACGCTTCAAGCGCAGCTCCACCTCACTTAGTTCGACCCCTTCGGCCAAGGAAACATGCCCTGCCTTGAAGAACTGAAAGATGTCACTGTCATCAGCGTCATCAATTTCAAGACGAGTACCGAACACTGCCTCAATCCGTTCCTTCGTGAATGGCAGTTGCTTCGACAGCACTTCGATGATCGACCAAATTGACATTGAATCAGTTTTCATAGCATTCCTCTTAGCCAATGCACTACCACTTCCAGTTAGAAGAAGCAGCATCGCTGCCGTCATTCTTCTGCGCAAACTATTGATTCTCGGCATGGTTTTGGTCATACCAACTCCCATAGTAATCAGCGTACGGTTGATGCGTATTCGAGGTGGTCTCGCCGGTCCCGAATACCGTGCCGATGGTTTGTCGAGCGGTATTCGCGTTACCGTCGCGAAGGTACTGATCGTATGCCGCGTTGTATGCCGCTGCATTGCTTGCAGCACCGGCAATCCCAACGTCTGGACCATCGCGACTGAGGATCTCGCGCTGCACACGAATGTTATTCATCGTCGCGGCGCCTTCATCAGCCAGCGCACCTGAAACGTATGCGGTTCGGGAAGACATGTCGTCCGAATACGGATAAGTGGCGTGGCCAACCTCGTGCGCCAATGTTTGTGTCGCCAACGTGGCGTTGCCTCTTTCGGAGCCGTCGATTGTGATCACCTTCGCAGCGCGGTTGGCATAAGAGCCGCCGCCTGATCGACCGTATCGAACTCGCCAACCATCGTTTTTAAGAGTTCGAAGATCATTCTGCAGGCTTGGAGACTTAGCAGCCAGTTGGTCAACACTAGCGCCCAAGCCAGACCTCACCGGCCGCGCTGCGCCGCCAGGAGCTGGTGTGGCAGCCGAAGAAGCTCCGAGGGCGGATCCTACTGCGCGAGGTGCCGCACCGGCGGCGTATCCGGCAGCGGAGCCCGCATTGGCCCCATGATCGCTGATATGCTCTTCAGGCACACTGTTCACCGGCGTGGCGCCACCACCACCCGGATTGATGTCCACTCGCCCCGAACCGTTAATCGTGATGTTCACGCCTTCGAGCAAGATGGAGCCGTCCTGGCTCATGTGCAGTGTGGACGCGCCCACCTTGAGCACGATGTCGGTCGCGGCCTGCAGCACGATGTGCTGGGTCTGCGCGTTGACCTCGTAAGCCGTGTGCGCCACATGCTGGATGCCTTCGGTCTCGGAGGTGACCTGGATCGCCTTCTTGACCGTGGTGGCCTGGGTGCCGGTCGTGACCGCAATGGTCTGCTGCGGCCCTTGCACCACCGTGCTGTCGTTGTTGAGCACGGTGCGCACCATGTCCTTCTGGCTGAAGATATTGATCAGCTCCTGGCCGGCGCGGTCGTGGATGACCATTTCGCAATGACCCGCGCCGCCCGGGCTGGAGCGCGACTGGATGCCGGTCTGGTGAGCCGCGGCGGGAAAGCCCCAGGCGGGCAGGTTTTCTTCGTTGTAAACGCAGCCGGTGACGAGCGGCCGATCAGGGTTGCCATCCAGAAAGCTCACCACCACTTCCTGCCCGACGCGCGGGATGGCGATGAATCCGTAGCCTTTACCGGTCCAGTTGGAGGCAACACGAATCCAGGCCGAAGAACGGTCGTCGTATTCGCCGACGCGGTCCCAATGGAACTGCACCTTCACGCGGCCGTATTTGTCGGTGTAGATCTCTTCGCCCTTGGGGCCGACGACG
>OMJI01000285.1 GCA_900299315.1 Verrucomicrobiota bacterium
CCACGGCCCCGGCCCGCAACCCCCGCTGCCGATACCGTTGTGTTGATGATCCAAATTCACCGTGATGAAGTCACGCGGCACGAGGTCGATTGTGTGCCGCGCGGACTCCAAATCAGCCGTCGTGTAGCGGTGGGCGCTGAAATTGTCAACGCCGCTCGCGCGGAAGCCCACCCCCCTCGCGTCGCGGAACTCGACCCACCGGACATCGGTCCGGTTGCCGTTCTCCTGCGGGAAAATATAGGGCGTGTAAAGTTCGTTCACCGTCGCACGCCACCAACCCAGCCGCTGGGCTTGCTTGGTATCCCGGTACGCTTCGCCGGGCCCGCGCCCGTGCCACGTTACTTGGTCACAGTTTGCCGGCACCGTGAATTGCAATCCCACGCGCGGCAACGTCGGCGGCAACTCGCCTTGCGAGTCCACGTTCACGGCGATTTCCACTCCGCCATCACCGGTGACGGTGTAAGTGTACTCGCAGGCGAATCCACAAGCGAATACCGGCGGGGCGATCCGAACCCGTGCGACGATCTGCACCGTGGCGGCGTCAACTTGCGTGACGCACACCGAGTCGGTCCGGTGCTGCAACTTGTCGAGGTGCGCCTCGCGCCACATCTTCGCGTATTGTTGCGGCCCCCAACCCGCCCGGTCGTTGTCGGTCGTCGCGCGCCAGAAATTCAGGCGCGGGCCGGTACGGAGCAGGCCGTTCCAGTCCGTGATGACCGCCCGGACCTTGTCGAAGGTGAGGTGGATGTTGTCGCCGGTGATCTCGGCCCGAGTGGCGGACTCCGTCACCCGAAGTTCGCGCTTGGGCAAGACGACAAGTTTCTGCTCGGCCGGTATCTCGGTTTGTCCCCACGCGATTTCGTGACCGGCTTTGGCCCAGAGGCAATCAGCCGCCAGCTTGAACGAGAGTTCGAGGACTCCCGGCTTTGTTTTCGGGAGTTGAATCTCGCCGGTGCTTCGCGGCGCAATCTTAGGTGTCGGCAACGTCCCCCGCTCCACCACGTCGCCGTCTGAGGTGACTGACCATTCCAGCCGGAGATGATCGAGGTTGCTGAAGTCGTACCGGTTCGTGAGGCGGACGCGGTCACCGACGAACTCGATCTTCACCGGCTCGATGACTTTCTTGTACTCAATCAACCCCGGTGAGGGGCTCCGATCCGGGAAGACCAAGCCATCGCAGACGAAATTTCCATCATTCGGCACGTCACCGAAATCGCCACCGTAGGCGAACCATTCGCGGCCATCGGCCGTGCGTTGTCGGATAGCGTGGTCGCACCATTCCCAGACGCAGCCGCCCATCAGCCGGTCGCTGCTGTAAATCAGGTCCCAATATTCCGCGAGACCACCCGGCCCGTTGCCCATCGCATGCGCGTACTCGCAGAGGAAAAACGGCTTCTGCGTGTACCGCGTGGGGTCGAGATTGACCATGCCGTACTGCTGGAAATCCTCGATCTTCTCCTTGCCGTCTATGATCTTGGCGAGAAAGTCGATGTGGCTGTACATCCGGCTGATGACATCCGTCACCTCGGCGGTCGAGTCGCCTTCGTAATGTACCGGCCGCGTCGGGTCGAGCTGCCGGGTGCGAATCGTCATGGCCCGGTGGTTGCAGCCGAATTGGGATTCGTTGCCGAGCGACCACATCACGACGCAAGGATGATTCCGGTCACGGGCGATCATGCGTTCCATGCGATCGACGCAAGCCGCTTCCCATGCCGGATCATTCGCGGGATTCCGGTCCCAGTTCTTTGTGATGTTAAACCCGTGCGTCTCCAAATCGCATTCGTCGATGACGTAGAAACCGTACTCGTCGCACAAGTCGTAGAACCGCGGGTCATCGGGATAATGCGAGGTGCGAATGGCGTTGATGTTGTGCTGCTTCATCAACCGCAAATCCTCGATCATCGCCTCGACGGGCACGGCGCGGCCGTGATCCGGGTGCGACTCGTGGCGGTTGACGCCCTTCAACTTCACCGCGACACCGTTGACGAGAAACCGGTCGCCCTTGATCTCGACGGTGCGGAAGCCGACGCGTTGCGGCACGACCTCGATCAGCCGACCGGCCTTGTCCTTCAGTTTGACCAGCAAGGTGTAGAGATGCGGGTCCTCCGGCGACCACAACCGCCGCGGGCCGGTATCGCCCAGCAGTTCCGTCTCAACCACGCCCTCGCCAATGACGTCCGTTTGCACTTCGAGCTTACCGGTCGCGGGCGCGTGAATCCGGATATCGGCGATGTGGATTGCCGGTCGGGCCAGGAGGTACACATCGCGAAAGATACCAGACAACCACCACATGTCCTGATCTTCAAGATACGTCCCGTCCGACCACTGGCAGACGCGAGCAGAGATTGTGTTCTTGCCGGGGCGGACCTGCTGAGTGACGTCGAATTCTGCGGGCAACCGGCTGCCTTTGCTACAACCGACCTCGACACCATTCACCCAGACGTGAAAGATGGAATCGACACCTTCAAACCGAAGCCAGACATTCATGCCTCGCCACGCGGCGTCGATCTGAAACTCCCGGTAGTAACAGCCGGTCGGGTTCTCCGTCGGCACGCGCGGCGGGTCGACCGGGAACGGGTACTGCACGTTGGTGTAGTGCGGTCGCCCATGCCCGTGCATCTGCCAGTTAATGGGGACCGGGATCGTGCCCTATTCCGCCACCGGCCACGGAAGCTGCGGGGCTTCTGCGACCGTCGGGAAGAGGCGAAACTTCCACTCGCTGTTCAGGAGTTGAAACCACGGCGACTGCGCGCGGTCAAAGGTCCGGGCTCGTGCCTCGTCCGTGTAAGCGAAGAAATATGAACGGGGCTGACGGCGATTGCGACCGGTCAGCGATGGATTCTCCCAGTCGTGCTGAGACGAGTTCAATGGCCTTCGTGACCGAGGAATCGTTCCGCGTCGATCGCCGCGGAGCAGCCGGTACCGGCCGCCGTGATGGCTTGCCGGTAGGTCCGATCCACGCAATCACCACACGCGAACACGCCCGGCACACTGGTTTGCGTGCCTTTCTTGCAGATGATGTAACCGTCGTCGGCGATCTCAATCTGCCCCTTAAAGATGGCGGTGTTGGGCATGTGACCAATGGCCACAAAAACGCCGGCACACGCGAGGTCGCTAGTCTGACCGGTCTTTACGTTCTTCAACTTCACCCCGGTGACCATGTCCTTGCTCACGTCGTAGATGTCCTCGACTACCGAGTCCCAGACCGGCTGAATCTTCGGGTTGCCCAGGGCGCGTTCGGCCATGATCCGGGAGGCGCGCAGTTCGTTGCGCCGGTGGACGAGATAAACTTTCGAGGCGAAGCGGGTCAGGTACGTGGCTTCCTCGCAAGCGGAGTCACCGCCGCCGACCACGACGAGCGGTTGGTTGCGGAACATCGGCAACGCGCCGTCGCACGTGGCGCAGTAGGTCACGCCCTTCTTTTCGAGCAAGTCCTCGTTTTTCAGGCCGAGATGTTTGTGGGAGGCGCCGGCCGCGATGATGAGCGTCTTGGTCTCGATGACGTCCTCGTCGAGCCACACCTTGAACGGGCGCCTCGACAAATCCACCTTCGTCACCAGCGCGCCGTATTGCGTCTGCGCGCCGAAGCGCTCGGCTTGCTTCTGCATCCGCATCATCAACTCGGTGCCATCCACGCCTTCCGGGAAGCCCGGGAAATTCTCGACGATGCTCGTCGTGGTCAGCAACCCACCGGGCTGCGCCCCGGTCAGTACAACCGGGTTCAAATTCGCCCGCGCCGCATACAGGGCAGCCGTCCACCCCGCCGGACCAGATCCAATAATGACTACGTTTTCCATGGTGAACAATTCCTTGGTTACGAAAGATGCGGGACACTAACGACAAGTTTCTGAGAGGGTCAAGCGAGGACTACCGGCTGCCGCGGGAAGGCCCACCAGGCTTGACGCTGTCGCGGCGCAGGTCTTCGGCGAGGATGATGGCGCGCGCGACGTCGGCGAGTTTGCGGTTTTCGTTGCGGGCGGTCTTTTGGAGCTTGAGGTAGGCGGCTTCCTCGTCGAGGCCGGTCTGGCGCATGAGGATGCCCTTGGCGCGCTCGACGACCTTGCGGGCTTCGAGTTGCTCGTTGAGTTGCTGGACCTTTTCCTCCTGCTGACGCGATCGGGCGAAGTTCGCGAGAGCCAGTTCGATGGCCGGCTTGATCTGCTGGGCGGTGAACGGTTTGACCAAGTAGGCGTGGCCACCGACGTTCGCCGCTTCGCTGCCGAGGCCGGATTCGGTGTGGGCGCTGAGGAAGATCAGCGGCGTCGGCCGGGTGGCTTGGATTCGCCGGGCTGCTTCCAACCCGTCGAGATGGGGCATACGGATGTCGAAGATGATGAGGTCGGGCTTGGCAGATTCGAAAAGCGCGATGGCCTTCTCGCCGTCACCGGCTTCCCCCACGACTTCGTGGCCCAAGGAGATGAGGATTTTTCGCAGGACAATTAGCGTCAACCCATCGTCGTCAGCAATCAAGACTCGCAGTGGCTTCATGGCTCGCGTGGCAACGTGACCAGCTTCGTTTTCTAGGCGCGATGATAGCGACCTGACTGCCTCCAAGTCAAGCGGCGGCTGGCTTGGCCTCGTGGAGTCCAAAAAGAACCCCCGCCGCCACACCTCGGCCTTGTCCGCCGACTTCAAGCGTGCCGCGGAGGTTCACTTGCGCCAACTGGATGATGATGTTCATCCCCTGCCCGCGCGACCGGCGCCAATCGAACCCGGTCGGGAAACCGCCGCCGTTGTCGGCCACTCGCAACCGGGCGTGATCACCCTCGCGCCGGCAACTGATGAGCAACTCCAGCCGCTCGTCTGCCGGTGGTTTGGCGTGGAGGAGCGAGTTGGACACCATCTCGTTGACGATCAACGCGACGGCAACCGCTTGTTCGGAGGTGAGCCAGAGCTGTTCGAGGTCGAGTTCCACCTTCGGTGCGGTGCCATTGCCGCCGGTAACATCCACCAAAGTGTGCACCAACGCGGCGATCAACTTCTCGGCGTCCACCTTGTCCGGCATGTCCTGGCTGAGCAGGTTGTGAACTTTGGCAATCGCCTGCACGCGAGACGTGGCACTAAGTAACTGTTCACTGACATTACCGGTGTTGCTGGTCTCCGCCTGCAATTGGAGTAAGCCGGAAACCATCTGGAGGTTGTTCTTGATCCGGTGATGCGCCTCCTCGACCAGCAACTCCAGCAAGTCATTCTTGTGCTGCAAATCCTTAACTAGCTCGGCGTTGTCGATCGCCACCGCCGCCCGGCCCGCAAACACCTGCATCAACTGCAGGTCATCCGCCGTGAACCCGTGCGGTGCCGTTTCGTGCCGGACGAGGGTGAGTGTGCCGATCAATTCGTTGCGCGAAATCAGTGGCACAACCAGTGCCGACCGGACCTGAGCCTGTCGCAGGATCGGACTGTAACCGAATTTAACGACCTCATCGCGCGAGAAGATTCGCCCCTGCCGGGTCTCGCGGACGAGTCCCGACAATCCGCGTGCGGCCGGACCGCGCGGACCGATCAATCCCTCGAACGGTGGCGTGGCGGCGACCACCTCGGATTGTTCGTTGCGGTTGTCGAACCGGATCATGTACGCCGCGTCAGCACGCAACAATTCCGCGGCGCGCACCAGCACTAGCTTGAGCAGCGGCGCGAGTTCCAGTTGCTGAGCCGAGCCGCCGCTGATGTCGAGCAGCGCGGCCAACTGCTGGTTCATCCGCAGCAACTCCTGCTGGCGGCGGCGCATCTCGGTGACTTCGCGGACGACGAATTGCAGCCGCGTGACCCGGTCGCCATCCCGCGAGAACACGCTTCCGTTGCATTGGAGGACAATCCACTCGCCATCCTTCCGGCAGTATCGAAATTCCACGTTGCGCACTGCATCGCCATGGACGAGTTTCGCAACTGACTGCGCGACGAGATGGGCGTCGTCGGGATGAACACGGGCGTACGGCTCCATTTCACGCAACTCCGGTATCGTGTAACCGAAGACTCGGGTGAAGGCCGAGTTGCCCCACCGGGGTCGGCAATCGGGGTCTGTGATGAAAATCGCGTCGTCGGAATTTTCGACCATGGTCCGGTACTGCTCTTCGCTCGCGCGGAGATCAGCCTGGAGTTGCGCGTGGACCATCGCGTTGCCGATTTGGTTGGTGATGACTTCAATGAGCTCCACATCACCCAAATCAAACGATCGCTGCCGGTAGGCACCGAGGACAAGCAGCCCCACCACAACTCCCTGCGTGCGGATGGGTGCAACCACCCCGGTCGTGAATCCAGCCCGCGCAGCATCAAATTCAAACAAACCGGGAGCCACCCGGAAATCCTCCACCACTTGGATCTCACCGCCCAAAGCGGCGTCGATTACTTGATCTTTCCCGCGGCGCAACGTGGCCGCCTGCCGGACAAAGGCCTCGGACATGCCCCGGGAGGCAAAGAGTTTGAGGGACCGGGAAGGCTCATCCAGGACATAGATGGCGCCGCCGTCCAACTTCATCACGGCCAGCACGCCATGGAGCGCGTTGTCGGCAATCTCACTCAAATCAATGGCGCGGTTCACGGCATCGGCGACGAAGTTAATCGCCGTCAGACGCTCGTCGCGCTGGATTTTTTTGGTTGGGGCTGCTGTCTTCATCCGACCGCAGCCTACCAGAAAAGCCGTGATTTTCCATCCTCGTTATCCAATACTTCGCCGCATGACCAAGCCCGATAAACTCGAAGAAATTTTTCGTCTCCAGCAAGCCCTCAACCAGCGCATCGGCGTCGACACGACCAATATGACTGACGAGCAACGCATTCAATGGGTGCTCAACTACTGCCGGGCCATCACCCAGGAAACGGCTGAGCTAACTGACAGCGTGCCGTGGAAGTGGTGGGCCAAGTACCAGAAGTTCGACAAACAAAACGCCCGCGTCGAGGTGATCGACCTGCTCCACTTTCTCATCTCCATCGCCCAAGTGCTCGAAATGACGCCCGATGACTTCTACGAGGCCTATGCGAAGAAGCATCAAGTCAACTTGGCCCGGCAGGAGTCCGGCTACAAAACCAAAGACGAGCACGACAGTAAACACATCTAGCCGCGTCGTATTGGACAAAAAGCAAAACGCCCAAGCGGTAGTCCGCTTGGGCGTTTGCGATTGTGCGTCGTGAATTAGCGACGACGACGGACGAGACCGGCGAGCGACAGGCAGCTGATTCCGACCAACACAACCGTGTTGGGTTCCGGAATCACGCCGATCACACCAGCCCACTCCTCGAAACCATCACTGGAGTCATAGCCGTTCCTGAGGCTCTTGCCCTCGCTATCGAAGCCCTTGGCGCCGAAGTGCGAGTAGAGAATCAAGTACTGCTCATTGGACGGAACTCCTGCAAACAGGCTGATCGGGACGAACATGTTCATGTCGCCCGAGCCGCTGCCGGAGTTCAGCGAGTAGTCGAGAAGGATGGCGTTGTCACCACCTGTGTCGAGATCGTACCGGAGCGTGCCGATCAACGAGCCCAACGCCACGGACTGATTCGGCGTGGTCGAGGTGTAGATCTTCACGCTATCCAAGGACAACAACTCGTTGTTGCTGCCGGTGTTCTCGTTGATATCGAGAACGAACTGGTAACAGTCAACGTCCTTGTAGTCCACCGCTCCGAGCGAGCTGAGCAGCAGATCGTGCGTCCATGTACCGGACTTGTCATCCAACGGCGCGGCATTGGAGTTGTAGCCCTGTTCCTGATCATTGGCCTGAATACGCAAGAACGGATCGAGCACACCCGTGCCCGTCGATTGCGGATTGATCTGATCGAAGAACGCCCCGTTGATCGTTCCGCTTGCGCCCGCGGTCCTAAGATCCAACTCAACCGCTTTGGCTTGAATACTGGCAACCGCGAGAGTCGCGGCGATGAAACCTGCCAGGTTGATACGTTTACCCATAATACCCTATCTCCCTTTGTGGATTGTTAACAATACCCTGACGGGTCGATGCCTCAACAGGGATCACTCGACCCACTGCCTGTGCACGAGCACCATACCCACCTTACGAGGCAGTCTTTTACTAGGCTTTAGAGCGATTGTCAATCTGTTAAAGGCCGATTTTACGAGTCCTGCACAACAACTTGTCGGTATCTTCGCTAGCCGCTAAACTGGTATTTCTTGAATATGAAAAAGCTAACTTTGTTGGTCTGTTTATCGATGGTCGTAGCGATTCCGCTTGTCTGGGCACAGGTAGGCGTTACCAATGCCTCGAATGCCCAGATCGAGGCTCAAGTAACACATGCCGGGCAGCCGACATTCGGGCTCAGCCAGGTTGCCGCCCTCCAGCCAGAAATCGGCGGCTACCCCCTCTGGCAGTATTGCGCCTCCTTGCTCTGGATTTGCTGCGCGTTCGTCGTGGCGCCGGTCATGGATTTCATTGCAACCCGGGTTCTGAAACGGCTCACCGCCGCTACCACAACGGATCTGGACGACAAGCTGGTGGAAATTGTGCACACGCCTCTCAAAGTCGCGGTCGTCTTGATCATGCTCCACATCGGACTGCACTTCTTCGAATGGCCTGACCTTACCGAGAGAATTCTGGGCCTGATCTTCACCATCGCCGTGGCGGTCACCGTGATTTACGTGGCGGTCAGGCTGGTGGATTTGTTGATGGACTATTTCACGGCTAAGGCATTCGGCGGCGACCCCTCCCTCGCGAAGATGATGCTACCAGTGCTGGGACGGACGATCAAAGTCTTCGTCATCATCATCGGCGTGTTGACCACGGCCCAACTCATGGGTTTCCCGATCACCAGTGCCCTGGCCGGCTTGGGCGTTGGCGGCATCGCGGTCGCGCTAGCCGCGCAAAACACGCTCGCTAATGTTTTTGGTTCGATCACGATCCTAGCTGACCGGCCTTTTCGGGTCGGCGACATCGTTCGGATCGACCCGGTCGAAGGCAAAGTGGAATCCATCGGCTTGCGCAGCACCCGCATCCGCACGCATGACGGCCACTTTGTGACGATTCCCAACAAGACAGTCGCCGACAGCGCCATCATCAACATCTCGCTCCGTCCCACCATCCGGCAACTCATCACCATCAGCCTGACCTACGACACCACACCGGCCCAAATGCAACTCGCCGTGTCACTCCTGCGCGAGATCTTCCAGAACCATCCCCTCACCCACGATTTCATCGTCAACTGGCGCGACTACTCCGCGAGCTCACTCGACATCTTTGTCGTCTACTGGTGCAAGACCACCGACATGAAGGAATTCCTACGCGCTCTCGAAGAGATTAACCTCGAAATCAAGCGCCGGTTCGACGCGAACAACCTCAACTTCGCATTCCCCACCCAGACGATCCAACTGCAGCAAGTGAAGGGCGCTTGACCCCGTCGCTCCTTGGTGTAGCATCCGACGCAACGGTTGCGGGCGTAGCATAGTGGTAATGCGCCAGCCTTCCAAGCTGGTGAGGTGGGTTCGATTCCCATCGCCCGCTCCAACCCGCCGGTTACACCCCGTCAGATCAATCCCAATTCCCGCAAGCTACAGTAGTCTGTCTGCCGACCGGCACTGCGTTGACCGATGATGATGTGGTCGTGGACGGGAATGCCGACAATCTCACCGGCCTTGATCAGGCGTTTCGTGACGGCGACATCTTCGCTGCTGGGCGTCGGGTCGCCGCTGGGATGATTGTGGGCGAGGATGACGGAGGTGGCGGAGTGGGCAATCGCGTCCTTGAAGACCTCCCGGGGTTCGACGAGGCTGGCGTTGACGGTGCCGACCGAGACCTGAGTGATCCCGAGCAGCCGGTTCTTCGTATCGAGCAACAAGACGCGGAAGACCTCCCGGTCTGCACTCCGGAACTCCTCCCGGACACACGCCGCGGCCTGGGCGGGTTCGTTGATCGGCAGCCGGTGATGTTCCTCAACGGCGATTCGGCGCGCCAACTCAAACGCCGCAGCCAACTGGATGGCTTTCGCCTGCCCCACACCTTTCCGCTTCGCGAGCGTGACCAACTGGACCCGGGCGACGGCGTTCAGCGACTGACCGTGGTCGCGCAGGATCTCGGCGGCGAGTTGGATGGCGGATTTGCCTTTGACGCCGGTCCGCAACAGGATTGCCATCAACTCCTCGCTCTTCAACGAGGCCGGGCCGTGTTTCCAAAGTCGTTCGCGCGGCCGGTCGTCCGCGGGCATCTCGCGGATGAGCGAACTCACCGCTTGGCTTCCTTCAATCGCCGGCGGAATTCGGCCCAAGGAAAATCGCGACCGGGACATTCGCTGTACTCGCCGACAACCTCGCCGTGGCCCAAGACGTTGTCATCCGGGATGCTGAATTGTTCCTGCAACCCGCGCACCAAGAGCACCAACGAATCGAGTTGCTTCTCCGTCGGATGACGGTCGGTGAAATTGCCGACCAGACACACGCCGATGCCCCGCTCGTTGATGTCCTGCTGCCGGCAATGACCACCGTACAGTTGCTGCAACCACCGCGAGCCGGTCTCAATGTGGCCATCCGGCAGGCCCGAGGTGCCGTTGTCGATGACGAAGTGGTAGGCCAGACCGTTGACCATCCCGCGGGCCCGGTGGTTGGCGGCAAACGTCTCCGCCGAACCGACAGACGTGGCGCTGTGGTGAATCACGATGTATTCCCAATTCCGCACCGGAGCCGGTACGTCTTCGGCAAAGGCCGCCGGTAACCAGAAGATCGAAGCGAGCACCAAACTGCGCCAGTTCATTCGGCGGCGACTATAAAGGGCGTGAGTTCACCCGCCAACACTTTTGGTATCTGCGCATCGAGCACCACGTCGCCATCCTCGTTGGACCGCGCCCGGACGTGGCCGCTCTGGTAGATAAGCGCGATTGTCTTGGCCCGGTCGTGGGGAATCCGCAAGCGAACATCCACGCGCCAGTCGCGCAACCGGGTCACCATCTCATCCAGCAAATGCCCGAGATTCTCGCCATTCTGCGCGGAAATCGGAACCGCGTGCGGCAATTCGCGCTGCAACCTCGCCAGCACCGGGTCATCCGCCGGTAGCTGGTCGATCTTGTTCAACGCCACCACCGTCGGCTTGCCCCACGCGTTGATTTCATGGAGCACAACCTCGACGGCCTTCATCTGCTCCGCGGCTTGCGGGTGGCTCACATCGATGACGTGCAACAGCAAGTCCGCCTCGGCGACTTCCTCCAACGTGGCCTGAAACGATTCGACCAGATGATGCGGCAGCTTGCGGAGGAAACCGACGGTGTCGGACAGAAGAATGTTCTGGTTGTTCGGCAGGCGCAGCTTGCGGGTGGTCGGGTCGAGCGTGGCGAACAACTTATCCTCGGCGAGCACGTTCGCGCCGGTCAGCGCGTTCATCAGCGTGCTCTTGCCGGCGTTGGTGTAACCAACGAGCGAGACGACCGGCCAGTGCAACCGCTGCCGGCCGCTGCGTTCCACGCGCCGATTTTTCCGCACCTCCGTCAACTCCCGCTGCAACCGGGTAATCTTCTCCTGCACGCGCCGCCGGTCGACTTCAAGCTGCGTCTCGCCAGGGCCCCGGCAGCCGACACCGCCGCGTTGCCGGGAAAGGTGCGTCCACAAGCCGGTCAACCGCGGCAACATGTATTGCATCTGCGCCAGCTCGACCTGAATCTTGCCTTCGCGGGTCCGGGCGCGTTGCGCGAAGATGTCGAGGATGAGTTCCGTCCGGTCGAGCACCTTCACGGTCGGGCCGATGATTTCACCGAGGTTGCGGCCCTGCGCCGGGGACAGATCGTCGTCGAAGATGACCATGTTGGCCGACTTGGTCTTGCAGAGGGTGGCGAGTTCCCCCGCCTTACCGGTGCCGATGAACGTGGGCGCGGAGGGGACGTCGCGTTTCTGGACGACCGTCTCGAGCACACGCGCGCCGGCCGACTCCGCCAACTCCTGAAGTTCCTGCAACGAATCCCGCACGGCCCACCGGTCGTGACCGCTACGTTCCAAACCTACGAGCAGGGCGCGCTCTTCCAGCGCCGCCTGCGTGTCATGCATCTTCAAGTTGGCTCAAAATCCTCCCGGCCACGTGGGCCGCTGTTTCATCCCGCTCGACGTCGATCCAAACTAGTCCGGGTTCCCGGCGAAACCAAGTCATTTGTCTTTTCGCCAACTGCCGGGTCCGCGTCTTGATGATCGCAACCGCAGCCGGCAACGCCATCTCGCCGCGGACGTGGGCCGCGAGTTCCCGGTAGCCTGCCGCCTGCCATGCCGTCCCCGAGGCCGGCAACAATCGCCGCACCTCTTCCACCCACCCTTCCGCGATCTGCTCATCAATCCGTCGCTCAATCCGCGCCACCAAATCCGCCCGGTCGCGGCGCAAGCCGAAGACTTTGTCGGCAGCCGCACCGGCTTGCCATTCCGCCTGCAGTTCCCGAATTGGTCGGCCGGTCAGGTAAAAAACCTCCACGGCACGCACCAACCGCCGGGGATTGAACCGGTCGATCTGCTTTGCCGTGACCGGGTCGATTCGCTTCAAGATCACGAACAACTCCCCGGCGCTCATCGCCTCCAACCGCGCGCGCAACTTCTCGCTTCGGCCGGGCCCGGTAAACAATCCCTGCCGAAGTGCACGCACATACATCCCGGTGCCGCCGACCACGAGGGCGATTTTCCCGCGCGCGTGAATCTCCGCCAGCTTCGCCTCCGCCAGCGTGACATACTGCTTCACGTCGAACGCATCGGTCGGTTCACACAAATCGACGAGATGCGCGGCCTTGTCCTTCGCCGTGCCGATGTCCATTCCCCGGTAGACCTGCATCGAATCCGCCGAGACAAGTTCCGCGCCGAGCCTGCCGGCAAGCTCATGCGCGACTGCCGTCTTTCCAACGGCGGTGGGGCCGACCAAGAAAATTGTCCGCTTCACACCCGGCATCATACACCACCGGCATCCACTTGTCGGCCATCTCAGTTAAAGCGTTACACATTGAGACTTGCTTCCGCTTTTTCGTGTTGATATAGGGAATGGAGGTACTCGGGTCGCTGCTCCGTTGCTGTGGACAACGCGAGCGAAAGGATGCCATGAAGCATTTATTGCGAGTGCCAGTAGTAACGGGTTTGATGTTTTGGGCGACAGCGTTCGCTGCCGTAGCCGCCACCAACTACACCCTCGTCGGGTGGAACAATCTCGGCATGCACTGCATGGACAGCGATTACTCCGTCTTCTCGGTCCTGCCGCCTTACAACACGATTCAAGGCCAAGTCATCCAGGTCATCAACGGCAACACAGCCAGCCTGCTGACGATCACCAACGGTTTCAAGCTGACCTACGAGGCCATCGCCGATCCCGACGGCTCGTTCAACAGCACCTTCCGCGGCAAAAACAATTTCTACGAGTTCTGCCCCTCGATCTTCGGCGCGGCGCTACCGGTCGATGTCGGCCTGCCGGTACCGGGCCCTGATCCGTACAGCATGCCCGGCACGAACAACATTCCCCAACGCATGGGCTGGGAGTTGGCGCAGAACTGGTTCATCGCCTACGGCATTCCCATTTCGCCTTACGACGACGCTGGCCGCGGCAATCAGTACCCAATGATGCGGCTACGCTTGAGCAGCGACAGCGGCACGACACTCGCGACGACCGACATCGTCTTACCGGTTTCGGACGAGATGGATTGCAAGCTCTGTCACTTGTCGGGCTCCGGTCCCGCTGCCAAACCGGCCGCCGGTTGGGTTTTCGACCCAAGTCCCGGCCGCGATTACCGGCTCAACATTCTTCGTTTGCACGACGAGAAACAGTGGGCCGCCAATCCGGCTCTGTACGCCGCCGCCCTGTCGTCTA
>OMJI01000286.1 GCA_900299315.1 Verrucomicrobiota bacterium
ACTTCTATACCGCAGTTGATCAGACCCGGGGCCGACAATGACCATTAACGGTCGCTTTGACATCATGGATTGAGCAGCCAGCAAGTCGTCGACGCCCTTGTCTTTGCAGACGGAACCAGCAAACATCACAATCTGCCGATCCAGCGGTAAACCCAGTTGCATTCCGCCCGGCACGCCCAGCAACCCGGCCACCGCGTCCACCAAATGGCTCGTCGCCACCGTCCGCACCACCGCGCCCGTCCAGCGCCGGTTCTTCGCCAAATGATACAGCGTCAGCGCCAAGACTTGATTCGCCGTCATGAACGTCCCATCGCTGTCGATCGCTGCAAACCGGTCGGCATCGGGATCGAGTCCCAAACCGAGCGCCGCGTTCGACTTCTTCATCCGTGCCAGCAACTCGCCCATGTGCTCCCGGATCGGTTCGGGATGACCGTCGCCGAACAGCGGGTTCAACTCGCCGTGCAGCGCGTCCACCTTCCACTTCGATTTCGCCAGCAACACGTCGAGGTAGCCGCGCCCGGTACCGAACATCAAATCGACGACCGCCTTCTTCGGCTTGCGCCGCAACGCCGCGAAGTCCACGAGCCGTTTCAACTGCGCCACGTACTCCGGCATCGGGTCGAACACCCGGTACGTCCCCTTCTGGAACCCGGCCGGCGCACCGGTAAACTGCGCGGCTTTCTGCTCGATTTGTTTCGCGACTTCCGGCGCGGACGGCGCGCCGTTGGCCTGATTGAATTTCAGCCCGTTATACTCCGGCGGGTTGTGGCTGGCGGTGATGTTGATGCCGCCGGACGCCTTGTGCAGCCGGATCATGTGCGAGATGACCGGGGTCGGCGCGTCGCGATTCGTGAGCCATGCCTCGAACCCGTAGCCGGCCACGATTTCCGCGCAGCGCGTTGCAAACTCGCGCGACAGGAACCGCGTGTCGTGCCCCACGATGATCCGCTTCGCTGCGCCGGCCGGTGGGTTTTCCACCAGGCACTGCGCGATGGCGTGCGCCGCAATCTCGACGTTGGCGAAAGTGAATGTGTCGGAGATGATTCCCCGCCACCCGGAAGTTCCAAATTTAATCACGCTCATAATTTTACCGTTCCCACGAGTATCAACAGGGCCGCTCCCAGCGCAATCCGATACCAACCAAAAATCACGAAGGTGTGTGTTTGGACGTACCGAAGCAGCCATTTCACGGCGATGAATGAAACGATCGCCGACACGATGAACCCCAGCAGAACCATTCCCCACTGCTCCGGCGGCGCACCGACCGCCGGGTGATGCACTGCTTTGAAGATTTTCAGGCCGCCGGCCGCCAACATCGTCGGGATGCCAACCAGGAAGCAGAACTCCGTCGCCGCGGGCCGAGCCAGACCAAGGAGCAGGCACAGCAAGATGGTCGTGCCGGAGCGCGAGGCGCCCGGGAAGACCGCCGCGAGGAGTTGCCCCAGCCCGACCGCGATGGCAATGGTCCACGTCACTTCGTCCTTGAGCGGCTTGCCGCGCAACCACAGCTCGACCGCCAGAAACGCAACGCCGCCGATGAGCAAGGCCCAAGCGACCGGCCAGAGTTGTTCGGGCAGTTTGAATCCCCGTTTTTCGAGGAGATAACCGGGACCGGCGGTGATGGCCACCGCCAGAATCAACTTGGCAGCGTAATCTTGTGTCGCCCTCTCGCGCCAGCGGAAGATGAACTGGTCCAGTCGGCCACGAAACAGCGGTAGCACCGCCAGCACGGCACCGGATTGGATGACGATGTTGAAGAGGTCAGTTTGATGCGGAAGCCAGCGTTCCGCCACAAGCAGGTGGCCGGTGGACGAAACCGGCAGGAACTCGGTAATTCCCTCGATCAGGCCTAGCAGGACGATGGCGATCCAATCAGGCATCGGCCATCAGTCAGGATGCGCTTCGGTCAGGGCGGCGAGGCGCTTCTTGGAATCGGCGACGATGTCGGCTTGCGGGACGCCCTCACTGAGTTCCCGGTAGCAGGACTTGGCGCGCCGCCAATTCTTTTTCTCTTCAAAAATCTGGCCGGCCTTGTACTTCGCCTCCGCCGCAAGGCTCGCATCGACATCGAACAGCGCGCAGACGTTGAGGTAACTGTCGAGCGCGTCGTCGAGCTTACCGGCGCCGCGCTGGCAATCGCCGAGCAGCACCAAGCCCTCCGCGACGGCGAGTTCTTCCTCTTGGCTGATCGCCTTCTTCGCCATCAACGGCCCCACCAGCTTCGCCAGCAGAGCGCTGGCCTCGGAAAATTTCTTCTGCTCGACCAGGATTCGGGCGTACTTCGCATCCAGCCCGGCCGCCTTGGGCGAACTCGGATAGAGCTGCTTGTACCGGTCGAATACCGCCTTCGCGTCCGCGTAACTCTTGTTGGCCACCAACGCGTCACCAAGTCGGAGCGTGGCGTCCTCCACCCAGTCGATGTCCAGGCCGCACAGCCGGTCCACCAAGGGCTTCAAGCCCGCCACGGCATCGGCGTACTTGCCGGAGCCGAAGGCGTTGATGGCGGCATCGAAGGCCGCCGGCTTGTCGACGCGCACATCGGAAACCTCCGAGCGCGGGATGGAAATCTCACCGGCCGCGATCTTGAAAACGATGCTTGTGGGGTCGACCCTCACGATCTCGCCGGTCTGCTCGCCGCTGCTCGTCACGATGGTGTCCGCGAGGGCCGTCACGGCCACGCCCGCCATAATCCCGGCAATCCAATGTCTCAAATCCATGCTCCTAGCTAAACTTTTGGAAGGTCTTTTGCAACAACTCTCGCACCGCCGCGCTACCGGCCCGACTCTGCGCGTCCGTGATCAACTTCAGCTCAAACGCGTTCTTCGTGGGACGTTGCACCTGGTAGAATACGCCGAAATAGCCCGGCGCCGGGGCCATCGCCAGCCGGTACGCTGCCACCTCGTCCGTCACGTCATGATCCGGTGGCACGAGTTGAAAGGTGCCGCCCTTGCGCGGGTTGGCGGAATCAAAGGCGCCCGGGAAGAACTCCGTGCACTCGCTCAGGCATTCGATGACCGAAAACCCGTCGTGATCGAGCGCCTGCTCCATCATCTCCAGCACGTGATTCGGCAGGTGGGAATGCGTCCGCGCCACAAAAGTCGCCCCGCCGGCAATCAACTTCTTCATCGGCTCAATCGGATGATCCACCGCGCCGGTCGGGTCGGTCTTCGACTTGAATCCCATCGGCGACGTCGGCGATGTCTGCTTCTTCGTCAGCCCGTACACCTCGTTGTCCATGATGACGTAGGTCATCTTGACGTTCTTGCGCGCCGCGTGATCGATGTGGTTGCCGCCGATGGAAAACGCGTCACCGTCGCCGCCGAACACGAAGACGTGCAGGTCCGGCCGCGACAGCGAGATGCCGGTCGCGAAGGGAATCGCCCGGCCGTGGAGGAAATGGACGCCGTGGGCGTTCACGAAATACGGGAACCGCGACGAGCAGCCGATCCCGGCCACGCTGGTGATCTTCTCGTGCGGAATCTGCCGCTTCTCCATCAGCTTGAAATAAATCGAGAGAATGCTGTAGTCGCCGCAACCCGGGCACCAAGTGGGATGGTCGGCGGTGAGTTCTTTCCTCGTGTAGCGGGCAGTCGCGACGGTTGCGCTCATCCGGCTCCTCCTTCATCACCGCCGACGGCGAGCGGCTCACCGGCAGCCTCCCGGCCCGTCAGCTTGCGGTGCATTTGGTCAAGAATCTCGCGGACCTTGAACGGCAGGCCATCGGTCTTGTTGATGCCGCGAATCTTGTCGTTGCAATACCGGCTCCGCAACAACGCGGCGAGCTGGCCGTAGCCGTAAAGTCCTTCGTCGTTCAGTTCCACCACGAAGACGTGATGGAAGCCATCCATGATTTCGCCGATACCGGGCTGGAGCGGCATGAGATACCGGATGTGCATCGCGCTGACGCTCTCCCCGGCGGCGCGCGCCTTCTCGACGGCCTCCCGGATCGGGCCTTGCGTGGAACCCCAGCCGACCAGCAGCACATCACCTTCCGCGGGGCCATACACCGCCGGCGGCGACAGTTTCTCCGCCAGCACCTGCAACTTGCGGCGTCGCTTCGCCACCATCATCACGTGATTGGCCGGTCGGCTGGCCGGGTGGCCGCTCTCGTCGTGTTCAAGGCCGGTGACGACCGGGTACTTGCCGTCCACCATCGGCGTGCCCGGCGGCGCGTGATGGGCGATGCCATCCGCCGTGTTGGCGTAAGGTTTGTAATCCGGACCGCGCGGGTCGAAGTGCGGCGCAATGTCCTGCGTGAACGTTGCGAAGTCCGGCATCTCGAACGATTCCACGCGCGTGGCAATCGCCTGGTCGGTCAACACCAGCACCGGGCAACTGTATTCCCGGGCGAGGTTCACCGCTTCGAACGTCGTGTAGAAACAATCCTCCACATTCGCCGGCGCCACCACGATGCGCGGCGCGTCGCCGTGTGCGGTGAAGCAGGCGATGTTGAGGTCGCTCTGCTCGACGTTCGTCGGCAAGCCGGTACTTGGCCCGCCGCGTTGGACGTCGATGATCACCAGCGGCATCTCGGCCATCACAGCCCAGCCGAGCGCTTCCGACTTGAGCGAGATGCCGGGTCCCGAGGTGCCGGTCAACGCAACGTGACCGGCATAGGACGCGCCGCACGCCATCGCGATCGCCGCGAGCTCGTCCTCCGCCTGCACGAAGGTGCCGCCGTACTTGGGAAGTTCGGAACGCAAAATCTCCATGATCGACGACCACGGCGTGATGGGATACCCCGCCCCGAAGCGCACGCCCGCCGCAATCGCTCCGTAGGCGATGGCTTGGTTGCCGTCCATGACCACGCGTGCCCGGGCGGGCGGCTTGTCGGAGGGCTTGAATTCGAAATGCTCGTCGAGCTGCCCGAGGTTGTAGGCGAACCCGGCATGGAACGCGCCGACAACCTTGCGGATGACATCGTCGCCCTTGCCCTTGTAGTAGGCGTTCAACATGCCTTCCAGCTTGGCGTCATCCAACTCAAACAACCGTGCCACCAAGCCGAGGACGAACATGTTCTTGCCCTTGTCCTTGCCGGTGCCACCGATGGCCTCGACCGTCAAACTGCTAATCGGCACGCCGACAGCCCGGTAGCGTTTCTGGTCGGGGTCGGGCTTGACCGTGTCGCTGTCGTAAATCAGGACGCCGCCGTCGCGCAGCGTGGCGATGTGGTTCTCGTAGGAATGCTGGTAGAACGCGACGAGGAAATCGACGTCATCGCCCGCGCTGAGGACTTCGCCGGTACCGAGCCGGACCTGGTAGATGCTGGGGCCGCCGGAGATGGTCGCCGGGATGGTCATGTACGTCATCACATCCTTGTCGGTGCGACCGGCAAGACGGGCGAGGAAACCTCCGATGGCCTGGATGCCATCCTGCGAGTTGCCGGCGAAACGAATTACCGCGTCGGTAATCGTGCGGGCCGAATCATTTTTCATCTGCTTGACCCCATCGTGACGCTGCGCCGAAGGCATGATAACAAAGCGCAACCCACTGTCAACGAACGCGCCCGCTGAAAACTGTAGCCGAAGCGTGAGCTTCGGCCGAGGCTTACGCCTCGGCTACAGGGACTGCCAAAAAGTTTGAACTGCACGCCCGCGCGCGTCGGGAAAGGGGTTGATTCGACGGCGGCGCGTGTTGTAACTTGCCCCACCTTCAGGGAATCAGTCATGGCCGAGAAAACTCAAGACACGATCAGCCGCACCGCCCGGGACCTCTTCGACAAAGCCCTCGCCGCCCTCGAACGCGACACCTACGACTACGCCATCGAGATGCTCCGGCAATGCCTCGCCATCGAGCCCAACTTCGTCATGGGCCGCAAGTTCCTCCGCGCCACGCAGATGAAAGCCGCCTCCGGCAGCGCGTTGCGTCGGGTCATGTCCGCCGCCAAGGCCGCGCCGCAGCTCACCAAAGCCAAGATGGCCGTCCAAAAGAACCCGGCCGAGGCGATGAACGTCTGCGAGCAAGTGCTGACCGATGATCCCAAGAACTCCCCGGCCTTGATGACCCTCGCGGAAGCCGCCGAAGCCGGTGGTTTCCCCGAGACAACCGTCCTCACGCTCGACCAGTACCTGAAGCTCAATCCCAAAGACATCAAGACGATGCACTGGCTCGCCAAGACCTACCGGAGCGTGAACAATTTCCAAGCCGCCTTCGACACGTACGAGCGCATCCTCCAGATCAACCCGGTCGACTTCGAGGCCCAGAAAGCCATCAAGGACGTCACCGCCCACGGCGCGATGCACGGCGGCGGTTGGGAGAGCGCCAAGTCCTACCGGGACGTCATCAAGGACAAGGACGAAGCCGTCGCGCTCGAACAGCAGTCCCGCGTCGTCCGCGCCGAGGACATGCTCGACAATCTCATCAACGAAAACCTCGCGAAACTCAAAGCCGAGCCCGGTCACCCTGTCATCCGTCGCGAACTCGGCAAGCTCTACGCGCAGAAGGGCGAATTTGCCACCTCGCTGAAGTACCTCGAAGAACTCTTCGCCACCGAGGGCGGTTCCGATCCTTCGCTCGAACGCGAAATTGCCGACGTCAAAATCAAGCGCCTCGAATCCGCCCTCGCCACCAAGCGCAAGCAACTCGAAACCAACCCGGCCAACGCCGCCGCCATCCAGAACGAGATTGCCGGCTTGGAGCGTGAATTCGACGAGCTCAAGCTCAAGGAAGCCTCCCGGATGGTCGAGCGTTATCCCAACGACCTGATGTATCGGTTCGACTACGCCTACCTGCTCATGAAAGCCGGCCACGTCAACGAGGCCGTCGAGCAATTCCAGAAGTCCGTCGGCCAACCGCAAAAGCGCATCGCCTCGCTCAACTACCTCGGCCAGTGCTTCCAGCAAATCGGCCTCCACGACCTCGCCGTCGAGCAGTACTCCAAGGCCATCGAGGAAACGCCGCAGATGGACAACCTCAAGAAGGACCTCATCTACAACCTCGGCGTCGCCTACGAATCCATGGGCGAACAGGAGAAAGCCGTCGCCGAGTTCAAGAAGATCGCCGCCGTCGATTTCGGTTTCCGCGACGTCCGCACTAAGATCGCCCGCAAACCTTCAGCCTAACCGGCTCACGGCCTCGCGCAGATTCGTTCCGTCTCCGACCCAGACTGCGCGCATCCCGACTGCTTCAGCGCCGGCCACGTCTTCAGCGCGGGAATCCCCGACGTGCACTGCCTCACCGGCTTCCACCCCGGCCGTCCGCAACGCCGCCAAGAAAATCTCCCGACCGGGTTTCTCCACGCCCACTTCGCAGGATATCGTCACCGAATCCCAGTCCTTCAAACCCACGTTCCGCAGCAAGGGACGCAACCGCTCATCCCAGTTGGAAATCACTCCCACATGCCAGCCACGCGCCCGGACTTCCGCCAGCGTCTCGCGCACGCCCGGCATCAACTCCCACGCATCCGCCCG